>DASWYF010000007.1 GCA_036405135.1 Verrucomicrobiia bacterium
GCGGGCTAAACTCACGAACTCAAGTCGTACACTCATCAGGTCTTTCACAGGCCATGGCATAATTACGACACACTCCCATACCTCTCCCATGTGTCCACCATGTCCCCGCACACCTGTCCACCTTGTACCCAGTCCATACAGGGAGAAGGCCGGGATGAGGGGAACGAGACCACTCCCAAGCAAATGCAGCTACCATTATCAATGCTGCCACCCAAGCATTTCGCAAAACCCCATCATTCAAATTGAAATGCAAACCACCTTTTCCTAAATACACGTTCACAACACACCTTCACGAACCCCTTGATAATCAACGCCTGCACCTCAACGCCTCCACCATCACATCACTGGCACGCTTGTAGCTCATTATAAAATCAGCAAGGTAAGACGGTAGGAAGATGGATCTGAGAGAATGTTGAGTCAGGTCCGGAAACGGACGATGAGCAATGACCGAAGACCAGCCTCACACCGACTCTTACCTTGCACTTTCAATTTCCCCATGAACCGCACCGCAATAGTGCAGCACTCTATCTTCAATCCGTGAAACTTCCTTTCGGCATCAGCCAATTCACCACGTCACCGCTTACCTTCGAAGAAGATCTAGATCTTTATCAGGACTGCGGCATTGATTACATAGAAGTGTGCGAAGACAAAATGGATGAGATAGATCCGCAGCCTCAGATCATGGCACTGCTGGAATCCGGTCTCTCCGTGGAAAGCATCCAACCTCGTCTCCACTCTGTCTTCCCTTTGCAGACACAACCCGAACCCTACGACAGCCTCACCCGTGTCGAGGCCTTTCGCGAAACGATCGAGACCTTCGCACCCCATTTTCCCGGCGTCACCTTCATCACCGTCACCGGCCAGGCACCGGGTGGTAATTTCAAGGAAGCCTACGCCGAAGCAGGCCGCTTCTATCGCGAGCTCGGCATCATCGCCGAAGCCAATGGGGTGAGCATTGCACTCGAGCCTTTGAATCCAATCTCCATGAATGTGGACTCGTTCATCTGCTCGCTCGCACACGCACGACGCCTCATTGACGCCGCCGCCAGCCCTGCCTTCGGCCTATGCATTGATACATGGCATTTGTGGGAAGATGAGTCCATCGCCTACCATCTGCGCGAGATCGCCCCAAAAATATTCGCCGTTCATCTCAGTGACTGGCGCACACCGCGTTCTCCACGCGATCGCAAATTGCCCGGTGACGGCATCATCCCGCTCCAAACTTTCCTCCGCACCATTCATGACAGCGGCTACGATGGTATCTATACATTGGAACTCTTCTCCGACCTCACTTTCACAGACTCTCTCTGGAGACAACCTCGACAAACTATAGACATGGGTCGCGCAAAATTCGCACAACTCTGGTCTGAACTCACCGGTTGGACAGAATCGCAAAAATCGGATGCGGCTTCGTTGAATGGTCGCATTTCAGTGCTAGCTTGAGCGCTTGAACAACGTCAATGCGGACCCTTTTGTCCGTCATAGTGGAAATAGTTTTTCACCATGCATGACGCCAAATAAAAAACGCTACAGACCATGAGAAACCGCACGAAGAAAGCCCCGGCAGCACAACAAAGCGAGATCAGCCCTATCGGCAATGCGCAAAAGATTCAACAGCGCGCCTATGAGCTTTTCCTGCAACGTGGCCAGCAACCCGGCAATGAACTGGAAGATTGGTTGCAGGCTGAACGCGAAGTCTGCGCTCCTGAGCATCACCACGAGACTGCCTGATTCTTCGTCTGATCCATTTGCAAACTGCCCTTCGGGGTGGCCTTGCTTTGCAAGTTGCCACTCTGTATAGGGCAGTTTGGCTTTATTTCCACTACTTTTCACTGAACTTCACCCCGAACTCGCCCGCTCCTTCCCGGGCACAAATCATGTTCTTTAGGAAGGCATGCATAAGCTCGCTTTTCTATTTGTACTGATCGCCGCCATGCAAATCGGTCGTGCGGCCGATCTCCGCCTTGAGGACGTCCCTTATCCTTTCCCCGTTAAGACGTACAAGCTTTCCACCCAGCAGCAGGATCTGGAAATGAGTTACATGGACGTGGCTCCCTCCGGTCAAAGCCGCGGCACCATCCTGCTGTTGCATGGAAAGAATTTTAACGGTGCGTATTGGGAAGAAACAGCGAACGCGCTTTCCGCCCAAGGCTACCGCGTCATCATTCCAGACCAGATCGGTTTCGGTAAATCCTCCAAACCGAACCGCTACCAATACAGCTTCCATCAACTGGCGCAAAATACGCACTCGCTCCTGACGAATCTCAACGTCTCGGAAGTGCATATTCTCGGCCACTCCATGGGCGGAATGCTCGCCATCCGCATGGCGCTGCTGTATCCGGAAAGCACCAAGAGCCTAACGCTCGTAAACCCTATCGGCCTCGAAGATTGGCAAATGAAAGGTGTGCCCTATCAAACTCCTGACCAATGGTATCAGCAGGAATTCAAGCAAACCGCCGAGAAAATCCGCACGTATCAGAAAGAAAATTACTACCATGGCGAATGGAATCCTCACTACGAACGCTGGGTGGAACAAGCCGCCGCAACTCTGCGCAGCCCCAACTACTCCACTATCGCGTGGAACCAGGCTCTCGCTTACGAGATGATCTACACCCAACCGGTCTGTCACGAATTCAGCCGCATCAAAGTTCCCACTCTACTGATCATCGGCCAGAAAGACCGCACCGCCATTGGCGCAAACCTCGCTTCTGCCGATGTGCGTCAAACCTTGGGCGACTATCCTAAACTGGGACGCGCAACGGCCCTCAAGATCCCAAATTCCACGCTCGCAGAACTCGAAGGCATCGGTCACGTCCCGCACATCGAGAACTTTGGCCGGTTCATCGAACCGCTGAAAACTTTTCTCGCGAGCAAATAACCAACTACTTTTATGCGACACGGGAAATCAGTCATCGTCATCGGTGGAGGCATCTCCGGCCTTGCCGCTGCCCACGAGCTTCTTCAAGACGGCTGCCGCGTCACCGTGCTGGAAGCGAAGAACCGCTTGGGCGGCCGCATCCACACCTTGCACGACACCTCCTGCCCCATCGAACTCGGTGCCGAATTCGTTCATGGCCGTAGCGAGCCATTTTTGAGCTTTCTGAAAGAAGCTCATATCCCCATCGAACAAGGCCCTGAAGATAATCACGTCCTGACGAACGGTCAGTTGATCGATGTCGATCTCTGGGGAAAAACGGCCTCTGCATTGGAAAAGGTGAACATCTGGGACAGTGATCAATCCTGTTCCGAATTCCTTCATCAACAGAATCTCCTGATGACTGAGCGCCGACAGATCATCGAGATGCTGCAAGGCTTTCACGCCGCTCCCATTCAGGCATTAAGCGCCCATGCGATCCGTCGCTCAGATTACAGTTCCTCCCAAATGGATGGCAACCGCCAGTCCCGCTTGAGCAATGGCTATAGTGAGATAATCACTCATTTGGAGAAAAGCATGCGATCGATGCACGGCCATATCCTCTTGAACTCGCCCGTTAAGCGTATCGTCTGGCAGCCCGGCTCCGTTGAGATTTTCATGTCCCACGATGATGGGGAGGAAGTGCATCGTGCAGATTCAGCCGTGATCACGCTTCCACTCGGTGTATTAAAGCATGGCGATATCGAGTTTCATCCTGCCCTACATGAGAAACACGAAGCTATCCACGGGCTTGGCTTTGGCACCGTTACTAAAGTCATCCTGCTCTTCACCGAACGCTGGTGGAAGCCCGATGACATCGGACTAGTTCACTCCTATGAGGAACGGTTGCCTACCTGGTGGAGCGATTCACGCGGCCCGCTCCTGACCGGTTGGGCAGGTGGTCCCAAAGGCGAGGAGCTGGCTGGCATCCCCTTGCCTGTTCTGGAAACCATCGCGCTCGAATCGCTCAGCCACATCTTCGGTGAAAACAAATCGTCACTGAAAAAACTGCTGCGCCAGACCTTCTCACACGATTGGATCAATGATCGGCATGTCATGGGAGCCTACAGTTATGTTCCCATCAATGGTCTGGATTTGCCCAAGCTCCTTGCTGCTCCCCTTAAGGAAACCCTCTTCTTCGCCGGTGAAGCCGCCATCCACGACGCGCAGACCGGCATGACCTTTAACGCTTATCAGAGCGGCGTCCGTGCCGCTCATGAAGTGATGGCTGCCGAGCATCATTCCAACCTCAAGATGGCACATCATTTTTGAGTCTTATTGGCAAAGCTTATGCTGAAACGAAGACCCGTGAAAACGTGTGCCCTTTTTTTCCGTGCATGCCAGCTCAGGTGTTACAGTCTGCTGGCACTCTTTTTCTATTCGTTCACCGGCTTCTCAGCTGCCCCTGCAGCAAACCCTGAACAGCAGATCATCGAAGAAACAAATCTGGCCACTAGCAGTGCAAATCAGATCGACCGCTTGAATGATGCTTTGGCTCCACTGCTTGGTCCTTGGATAAAAAATGAGGTCATAGCAGGCCTGAGCTGGGGTCAGGTGGTGTTAAGCATCATTGTACTTATTCTAGTAGTGGCTTTGGAACGCATGCTTAACTGGGCTTTGCATCGGTTCGCCAAGCGATGTGAAAACTGTCCACCCGATCCCGAGGAAAAGAAAAAATTATCCGCCGGTTCCAGCTTTGCCCGGTCGGCACTGGAAGCGTCAATTCCGCCTGTTTCCGCATTAGTTTGGGTGTGGGGCCTTTGTGCCATGTTATGGGTTCTGTTGATCCGTGAAGATGCCGCCACAAATCCATCACTCACTTTGATGCTCATCTTTTCCCTGCGCAAAGCGGCGACCTTTCTCATCCTGTTCTGGCTGGTTTACCGGCTCATCAAAACTGCAGAGATCGTTCTACTTGCTTGGGCCAGCTCCAATGAACGCAAATGGGATGACGTCCTTGCCGCTGTGATAATCCGGGCAATGCGCCTTATCATTCCTCTGCTGGCCATCACCTTGATCGTGCCGATGCTGAACATCCCACCGGAATATCATCAGTTCTTCAAGCAAGGTGCCGCCTTGCTCCTCATCGCGGCCATCGGCTTCATCCTGTTCCAATTGGCGGACACCGCGGAAAAAGCTGTGCTGACCCAATATCGCATCGACATGAAAGACAATCTCGCGATGCGCAAGGTGCAGACTCAGGTACAAGTGTTAAAGCGCGTGGTCGTCATCCTCATCTTGGTGTTCACTATGGCGTCCATGCTCATGGTTTTCGATTCCGTCCGTCAGCTGGGCACTAGCCTGCTCGCATCGGCGGGAGTTGTCGGCATCGTGATCGGTTTTGCCGCGCAACGCAGCATCGCTTCGCTTCTCGCGGGAATCCAGATCGCCTTCACCCAGCCCATCCGTATCGATGACCAAGTGAACATCGAAAACGAAGTCGGCAAGATCGAGGAGATCACCCTTACCTACGTGGTCGTGAATCTGTGGGATTCACGCCGCCTCATCGTTCCCATCAATTACTTCATCGAAAAACCCTTCCAAAACTGGACCCGTACCGGGGCTGACATGCTGGGCACTGTCCTTCTGCAGGTGGACTACACTTTGCCCATCGCACCGGTGAGGGAGGAATTCTATCGCATCTTGGAGAACTCGCCTCATTGGGACAGGCGCGTGAAGGCACTGCAAGTGACCGACTCCAAAGAATCGAACATGGAGATCCGCTGTCTGGCCAGTGCCGGCAGCTCCGGATCCGCTTTCGACCTGCGCTGTGAAGTCCGTGAGAGACTGATCGATTTCCTTCAGAAAAATTATCCACAATGCCTGCCACGCTTACGCATCGATATGATCAACGGTGGCATTGTCGAGAAGACGGACGACGCACCTGCACCCGCTAAAAAGATGTCCTAGGCATCAGCGTATAAGACAGCAAAAGGCAGCGTGTGAAAAACCTCTGCGAGCCCAATTTTTCCGCCTTTCAACTCACTTCCCGTCAAAAGATCACGAAAGCCAGCGCTTCCCAATCCAGCGAGATCTACTGAGGTATTCTCCCATTCTTTGCCTGTGGGCGGATAACCTATCGGCATCCCCACTCGTGTGGTCAAAACCACCAGCTTCTTTTCTCCATATACGCGGGTGAAACTGAGACAGGAATCGGCAAACTTCCCCTCACACCTCATTGGCTGATAGTCCCCTTTATCAAACAATTCTTGATGTTCCCGGCGAAATCGCAAGACCGTCTTGGTCAAAAACATCTTGATGCCGCCTGTCCGCCAGTTCGCAAACAGTTCAGCCGCTCCTTGCCCGTTGATCTCCGCCATCATCCTCTGTCTCAGGTTATAGTCGATCTGCCGCCGATTGTCGGGATCCACCAGGATGAACTGCCACAATTCATTCCCTTGATAAAAATCCGGCACACCGGGAACCGTCATTTTGAGCAAAAGCTGGCTCAAAGAATTCACCGCACCCCACTCGGCAATTCTGGAGGAGAACTCCGAAAACAGCTTTGTGAATACCGGGTTCTTGCCTATCACCAATGCTTCGATGAAATCCATGGTCGCTTGCTCCCACGCTTCATTTCGCTTGTCCCACCGGGTATTCACCTTTGCCTCGTTCAATGCCTTCGTCATGTATGCATTCAACCGCTCGCAATATTCTTTCCTGCTTTCCGCCGTAAAATTCTCCAATGGCCAGGTGCCCAGCAGCATTTGATAGAAGAGGTATTCTTCATTGGCATCGGGAGCCAGGTGCCCCGCGATCTCTTGTTTACAGGAGCGATTCAACTTGGATGCTTCCGACAAGAAACGCTCCCATTCTTCAGGCAATTCTGAGATCACTGCCAGCCGGGCCCGTACGTCCTCACTGACTTTCGTATCGTGAGTGGATGTCGTCACCATGGTATACGGCCAAGAGCGCAATCTTTCTCCGTTCAACCGGTGAAACTCAGCCACCGAAAGACCAAAGTTGTCCGGCTTGCCACCCACTTCATTCAAAGCATTCAACCGGTTGAACACGTAGAAAACCGTATCTTCAAACCCCTTGGCCATCACAGCTCCGGTCGTTTGTTGAAAGCGGCGTGCAAACAACCTTTCCTGTTCCGTCGGTGAACCGCCTAAAGCCGCATCTCCCAACAATACTTGCTGCAAAAACTCCCATGCCATGGGTTCGAGTTCCGGATTGGCTGAACGTGCTGTCTTGATCGCCTCCGTGATGATTTTCCGGTCCTCATTTGTGACGGTCTGGCCAGGCACGCAATAGGTCCGATATACTTTCATCGCGGCCATGGTTTCCCGCACAGCCGCTTGCAAGTCCTCATAGAGAATATCCCTCGCGACAGGGCGCTGTTCCGCGCACTTTTGCAGCAAACGGCTTAATCCGCTGATCTCCTTGCTCATCGCCAGCCCCATCACCAGCTTCTTCGCATCACGAACACCTTCGGCAAAGGGCTGCACACGACCGGTGAATCCGCGATAAATCCGGTCGATCTGCGTCTCATTTTCTTTCTGCACCAAGACTCCCGTCACTTCACGGGCGAACTCATAACCGCTCGTCCCCGCCACGGGCCAGGTAGATCGAAGAGGTTCATCCACCATCGTAATTTTTTCCACTAGCACGTAAAAAGGCCGGCCATCACTGGCTTCGGTCACACCTTTGGCTTGGGCAATCGCCGCCTGCAACCGGCGCAGATATTCCTCGGGGCTGGCCAAGCCATCTACATGATCCAGACGCAAACCGGTCACTTGCCCTTCGCCGATAAGTTTCAGCAGCAAACGGTGTGTCGCCGCAAAAACTTCTGGCAACTCCATGCGCAAGGCAGCCAAGGAATCGACATCGAAGAATCTCCGGTAATTCGCCGTGCGCGTCCCTGAATGCCAATACACCAGCCGATATGACTGTTGTTCCAGCAATTCATGCAAACGTTCCAGACCGCCTTTATCATCATTGGCTCCGAAGCTTGCAGCATGGTGTATAAGAAAGGCGTTGTAACACTCATCTTCCGCCAATTCAGCCAGTCTACGCTTGGCCTCACTGATCCGTGCCGGCTTGATGATCTCCCCTTCCCAAGGCAGCAAATTCAATATCCCTTCCATGCGCCGACGGCATCTAGATTCCAGCACGGGCAATGTTGATTCGAGGATCAGCCGGTGGCTACTCAGGGAAACGGGTAATCGCAAATCACCGATTGCGATTTGAAAACGCCCGGCCTCATAGACCAGATTGATATCGCCCCGCTCAAGACATTTGCCGTAATGATCACCCAAGATGGGCAACAGCAGACGGTCTTTCACCGGGAGATGCGGAGCTTTCCAATCGATATCGAAATACGTGGCGTAGGGAGATTGGGCGCCATTCTCCAAAACATCCGCCCACCAATGGTTATACTGCGGAATGGCTCCCATGTGGTTCGGCACAAAATCAACGAGCAGCCCCATCCCTTTCGCCTGTGTCTTTGTGACGAAATCATTCCAGTCTTTTTCTGAGCCCAAGACTGGATTCAACACCGTGAAATCACAGACATCGTAGCCATGATTGCTATCGGGCGGAGCCGCAAACAGCGGCGAACAATAACAGTCCGTGATGCCCAGTTCATGAAGATAGTCCACCAGTACGGCGGCTTGCTGAAAGGTATAGCCCGCATTGAACTGCAACCGGTACGTAGCAGAGGGCACACGAAGAATGGAGCCAGATGATTTCATGCTTCAGAAGCGAGCAGCAACGAAATGGGACGGTCGAAGGAGAACCGACGGTTCGAAACATCAAAATGCTCTCCATTCTTTCCGCCAAAGCCCTCTTCTTCAGATGACATCATCACCGACCAGCCTTTTCCCCACGGCACGCATAGCGGCCAATCGGCATAGGTAAGAACCTCGCTCCACAAGCACGTCACGAGGAGGCGCGACCCACCTTTGTCATCAGCATATTGGAGAAACAGGATGTTATTCTCCGACCAGACACGCCAATGTTCACGGTCCCTGAGCGCGAGAATGGGATCCTCCCGACGAAGGCGAAAGCATTGTTTATAAAGCAGTAAAACGGTTTCCTGGGCGGGCCCAATCAGTTCTTCCCAATTTAATTTGCTGACCTTGAAGCTCTGTTCCATTTCAGGGTCAGGCATGTTCTCGATCACTGTCTCCGGCCATTCTGCTCCAAATTGCTTGAACTCCCGGCAACGTCCTATGCTGACACCTTCGCCAAACTTTCCGCCGTGATTTGAAAAGAAAACAAAGGGACTGCTGGCCGACCATTCCTGCCCCATGAAAAGCATCGGCGTGTAAGGGCTCAAGAGAAACAGCATGGAAGCTGCACGATAAGCCTCGGGCGATATGAGATGATTGAGACGCTCTCCCAAAGGACGATTCCCTGCTTGGTCGTGATTGGAGATGCAATACACGAATTGCGATGGATGCAGGTCATTACATTCTGTTCCACGCGTTCGCCCCCAATAGGGAAAGCTCTGACCGCGATAAAGCCAACCATGGTTCAGCGTTTTGACAAGTTCATCCACCGTGCCCTCATAACTCTTGAAATGCGCGATGTGTTCGGGCTTCAGACACATCTTCATGACGTGATGAAAATCATCCGCCCACATGGCATTCATGCCGAATCCACCGTCAACCGCCTTGCGCAAGCGGGATGCATCATTCGAGTTATCTTCCGCGATCACGATGCCGCTGCGTGCGTGAACCGCTTGCGTGATTTCCTCCAGAATGTGAACGGAAGATTTGTCATGGATCGCATGCACGGCATCCAGCCGGAATCCGTCCACGCGAAATTCTTCCATCCAATAGATGATGTTTTGCAGGAAGTATTCGCGCACCGGATCGGAATGCTCACCGTCAAAGTTCAGGCATTTCCCCCACTCATTCCCTTTTTCTTCGTGAAAATAATGTGCGCAGGATGCTTCCAACAGATTCGGTTCACCGCAGACGTGATTGTAAACAACGTCCAGAATCACCACCAAACCCTTGCCGTGTGCCGCATCGATCAAACGGCGGAAATCATCCGGTGTGCCGTAACAATCTGCCGGTGCATACGGCAAAACAGTATCGTATCCCCAATTCCGAGCGCCGGGAAATGCGTTGACCGGCATGATCTCAATGGCGTTCACACCCAACTCTTTCAAGTAATCCAACCGCTCCATTGCTGAGAGAAATGTTCCTTCTGGCGTAAAGGTGCCAAGGTGGAGTTCGTAGATGACAAGGTCTTCCATTTTAGGCGAACGCCAATGCGGATTGCGCCACTGAAATGAGCGGCTATCCACCACTTGGGAAGGTCCTCGCACCCCTTCCGGTTGATAGCGCGATGCAACATCCGGCAAGTCAGTTTTATCATCCAGCTTGAACAGGTAGAGATCACCTGCCCGCCCTTGAGCATCTTCCACGGAGAACCAACCATCGTGATCTTTATGCAATTCGAGAATGCGGCGTTCGGCGGAATCAGCCGCAGTGACCGTCACGGAGACACTGTGGACCTCGGGACTCCAGAAATGATACCGGACTCCGGTATCAGTGATCTCCGGGCCATGACGCCATAGCTGAGTGACCACATTCATTTGCCCGCCTCCTGTTTGGGCGCCTCTACATCCTTGGTTTGTTTCTCCACCTTCTCGGCATCCAACACCAAGCGTTCAGCGAAGGATTCGCGTTCCATGCCTTCGGACGGTTTCACCCGCAGCAGACAGAGCGAGCGCGCCTCCATCTTGATCTTCCCCTCTGGTTCCGTTGGTTTCTCGAGGAAACCTTCTTCCATCGAGGTATCGATCAACAGTTCCCAGCCGGTCTTGATACCAGCGGGCAGCGTGAACTCCACCGAGTCGTGATAGGCATTCAGGCAGAGCAGGAAGAAATCGTCCTGCACGGGATTGCCGTAAGCATCCAGACAATAGCCGCTCAGGAACATGCCCAGACAGTGCACCCAATCGCCGTTCCACTCATCATCCGTCATGCGACGTCCGCGCGTGCTCAGCCATTTCACATCACGCACATTGGTTCCGCGCAATGGACGGCCGCGGAAGAACGACAATCGACGGAAGACCGGATGTTCTTTGCGGAACTGGATCAATTGCTGGACGAACTTCGTGAGTTTTTCCGCATCTTCATCGCGGTTCCAGTTCATCCAGTTTATCTCATTGTCCTGGCAATAAGCGTTATTATTTCCCTGTTGGCTGCGTCCGTATTCGTCCCCCGCAGTGAGCATGGGAACTCCTTGGGAAAGAAACATCGTAGCCAGCAAATTACGACGCTGGCGACGGCGTAAACGGTTGATCTCAGGATCATCCGTTGGCCCTTCAGCACCGCAGTTCCACGCATTGTTATTCTTATCACCGTCGCGATTCTCTTCGCCGTTGGCATCATTGTGCGTCTCCTGATAACTCACGAGATCGCTCAGCGTGAAGCCATCGTGCGACGTGATGAAATTGATACTGGCCGATGGTGTCTTGCCGGTCGCTTCATAGATATCCGCACTGCCAGCGAGACGGCTGGCAAGTTCACTGATGCAACCCGGATCACTCTTCCAGTAACGTCGGATGGTATCGCGGTATTTACCATTCCATTCCGACCAAAGCACCGGGAACTTGCCCACTTGATATCCGTCATGGCCGATATCCCAAGGCTCGGCGATGAGCTTCACCTGAGAAATCGTGGGGTCTTGATGAATGACATCGAAGAACGATGCCAAGCGGTTCATGGAAGAAAGTTCACGCGCGAGTGAGGCAGCCAGATCGAAACGAAAACCATCCACATGCATCTCCGTGATCCAGTAGCGCAAGCTGTCCATCACCAGTTGCAACGCGTTCGGCAGATACACGGCGAGAGTGTTTCCCGTGCCCGTGTAATCCATGTAATAACGCGGATCCTCCGGACTCATCCGGTAATAGTAGGAGTTATCAATGCCCTTGAAGCAGAACGTCGGACCAAGATTATTTCCCTCAGGCGTGTGATTATAGACCACGTCCAGAATCACCTCGAGACCCGCAGCATGCAGATTCTTCACCATCGTCTTGAACTCCGCCACTTGCTGCCCAATGAATCCGCTGCTGGAATAGCGGGAGTCTGGAGCCAGGAATCCGATACTGTTGTAACCCCAATAATCAGTCAGTCCCTTCTCATGCAGATGCCGTCCGCCGATATGATGATGCACAGGCAGTAACTCGACCGCGGTAACTCCAAGTTTTTTGAAATACTCGACTGCTTCCGGACATCCCAACCCTGCATATGTTCCGCGCAGCCGCTCAGGAATGGCGGGCCATAGCTTCGAGAAACCTTTCACATGCGTCTCGTAGATGATGGTCGTATCCATCGGCGTGCGGAGCAGCTTGTCCCCCTCCCAATCAAAGCTTGGATCGATCACCACGCACTTGGGCATGAACGGCGCACTGTTCCGTTCATCCTTCACCAAGTCGGTATCGGGTCCGCCCACCGAATAACCAAAAAGCTCATCACTCCACATCACATCCCCAGCTATCGCTTTAGCGTAGGGATCTAACAGCAACTTGGATGGATTAAACCGATGCCCATTGGAAGGTTCGTAAGGCCCGTGGACGCGATAGCCATAGCATTGGCCTGCCGCGAGGTCGGGCACAAACACATGCCAGATCTGGTTCGTTCTTCCGGGCAATTCGATCACACGGCTCTCCGTGGGACTGTCCGGTTGATCGAACAGGCACAATTCCACTTTGGTGGCATTGGCGGAAAAGAGGGCGAAATTCACGCCTCCTTCCATCAGCGTGGCACCCAAAGGATATGGAATCCCAAGAGTGATGTTCTTCTCAATGAGTTCTCGGTGGCGCATAGGAGTTTTCCGGCCAGAGATGGCCTGTTTTCAGAAAGTGAACCAGACGGGCAAAGACGGCGTTCGTCCAGCCAAAGCCAGCCTGGTCCGGATAGCGGTCAGGGATGGCACGCGTGCCATCCACCACATTGTATTTCTCGAAGTTGACGTGATTCTCCTCGAAGACACGGTTCACCAAGTTCACCCATTTCTCGGAGATGCGCAGGGCTTCCTTGTGGTAACCGTATTTCTCCAATCCACTGATGACGATCCACTGCAATGGTGCCCAACCATTCGGCCACGCCCATTGCTTGGAGAAATCCGTAACCGGTGTTTTCACCTCTTCCGTCGTAATGATGCCATGGTCTGTTTCGAAGAATGGCAGATGCACCGAGACGATGCGTTGTGCTTGTTCAGGGGTCGCCAAGCGCGACCAGAGCGGAAAGAAACCGGCGACCGTCCGCATATTGCTGCGGCGACCACGGCGCATGTCGTAGTCGTAATAAAACCCCGCGTCTTCATCCCAAAGAATCTCGTTTACCGTAGCGCGCCGCTCCTCAGCTATGGCCGTCCACTTTTGCTCTTCGTAATCTTCCTTGAGCAGATGCGCAATGCGTACGAAATCCGTTTCGTATTGATAGAGCAGAGCGTTGAGATCAATGGGCACGAAGTCCAAGCAACGGTCTTCAAAACGCGGTGTCATGTCCCAGCCAGATTCCGCCTCAGCCGCCGTGTGCCAGATGTTCAGGTCGTAGTAACGCGAAAGGCCCCGATAGACTTCGCGGTCATCCGGAAATTTCTTTCCCCGCCACACTTCAGTGTATTCTTTCTTGGCCACCTCTTCCTGGATCTTCAACCAGCCATTCAAAGTATCTTCCGGCACACCCAAACGGCGTTTCGCCAGATAGCTCTTCCAGATCATAGAGGTGAGAAACGGCGGCTGCGAACGGCTCAGGTGGTAATAGCGGCTGGCGTTCGGAATGCGCCCAAAACGCTTCATCAGATAGAGAACATTCTCAGTGATGTCCGTGATGAGTTCATCATGTTCACTCCCTTCGAGACCAAGGATCATGAAGTAGCTGTCCCAATAGTACAGCTCCTTGAACATATCGTGATTGGTGCAGAGATACCGCCTTGGTAGTCCTATCAAGGTTCCCTCATCGGCGATCTGGTGACGGATGATGCGGGACCAATAATTCTTGATGTAGTCCAAACATGGACCGTACTTCCGCACATCAATCTTCCCATCGGCCGTGTCAGCCATAGCGAGAAGAATTTAGCTAGAAGCATACCACCGAAAGGCAGCATATCTCCTTGAATTCCGTGGTGCTGACATGCGCCAAAACCATCTTTTCTTGCAAAGTGCGAAAGAGCTTTTCCAACGCATTGCACTTTTCTGATTCAGCGTTTGACTTGTGTGTGCGTGTAGCCCTTATTTCTAGGCCTTTATGTTTTGGAAAACCGCCCTGCTTTTTCTGGCGGCCTTGCTGCCGTTCTCGCCTGCCCTGCATGCAGGTACGTTTGTACAATTTCGCACAACCGTCGGAGATATCGAATTGGAGCTCTATGACCAGGACAAGCCAGTTACTGTGACGAATTTTTTATACTACGTCACCAAAGGTTATACGAATGACATGTTCATCCATCGCTGGGTGCCCGGTTTTGTCATACAAGGAGGCTTGACCTATGTGGCTAACCGGCAGACTTCGCCGATCATCAACTTCATCAGCACAAAACCAGCGATCACCAACGAATACAGCGTGGGACGAACTTTCAGCAATACGAACGGCACCATCGCGATGGCCAGAAGTTCGCAGGTCAACTCTGCGACTTCCCAATGGTTCATCAATTTGAACAACAATTCTTTTCTAGATGCTGACAATGGCGGATTCACAGTTTTTGGCCGTGTCATCCGGGGTTACGACGTATTGGAAAAATTTTCAACTACTACAACTGTCATGTGGAGAGCATCCACAGGGTCAGACCCCTTGAAGGAGATTCCAGTAATTTCTTCTACGCCAACTCTAAACCATCTCGTCTTTGTGGACATCACCCTGCTCAATGTCCGTATCAGCGATACCGGCTCTGGCAGGCTCATCCAGTGGCGCAGCGTGAAGGACAAGGTCAATCTGGTGGAATACACCACGGTGTTCCCGCCCGTCTGGCAACCACTGGCGACTCCTTTCGGCACCGGTAGCGATATGTCGAAAATAGATACCTCAGGAGACACCAAACGCTTTTACCGAGTGCGGGTGGACTATTGAGCACTCAAAAAATCCGCGCTTCCCCTGACCGCCCCCTTGGTGTTTAGATTTCTACGATTCGATATTCGACTATGAGCAAGACTGCATTGTTGTTTGCGGGCCAAGGTGCCCAAGCCGTCGGCATGGGTAAAGACCTCGCCGAACAGTTTCCCACCGCCAAGGCTTTGTTTGAAAAGGCCAATTCGGTGCTGGGCTATGACCTCGCCACCATCTGCTTCAACGGACCTGAAGCGGAATTGACCAAGACGGAAAACGCCCAGCCCGGCATCTATCTCGTGAGCTGGGTTGCCTTGCAGTTGCTCAAAGAAAAGGTTCCCTCGCTGAAGTTTGATGCGACAGCCGGTTTGTCCCTGGGTGAATTCACCGCTCTCGCTGCTGCAGGTGTGATGAGCTTTGAGGATGGCTTGAAAGTCGTCCAGCAACGCGGCCGCTTCATGCAGGAAGCCTGCGAAGCCACCCAAGGCGGCATGGCGGCGATCATCGGCTTGGATGAAGGTCCGACCCGTGAAGCCTGTCAGGAATCGGGTGTCGTACTCGCCAATCTGAACTGCCCCGGCCAGCTCGTCATCTCCGGTCCGGCAGATAAGATCAATCAAGCCTGCGAAGCCGCGAAGGCCAAGGGTGCCAAGCGCGCCATTCCTCTAACTGTAGCCGGAGCTTATCACTCCCCACTCATGGCCAGCGCGCAGCCCAAGCTGAAGGATGCACTCGCGCAAGTTCCCATCAACCGTCCCGCTGTCCCGGTCATCGGCAATGTCCGTGCCTTGCCTCATGGCGAACCGGCGGAGATCCATCAACTGCTCGTGGATCAGGTGACTTCCTCCGTGCGTTGGGAAGAATCCATCCGTTATCTGCTCGCGCAAGGTTACACCCGCTTCATCGAACTCGGACCCGGCACCGCTCTGACCGGTTTCATGAAGCGTATCGACAAAACAGCGCAGGTGTTGAACGTGGCTGATGCTGCGAGTCTGGAAACAACGGCAAAGTCATTGAACGCGTAAGCATTCTTAAACTCATTATCTGGCTGAGGCGTGGAACGAAAGTTTCACGCCTCTTTCTTTTTGTGGCGCGTGCCCGTCACAATTGACTTGGAAAAATCCTCCCCTGCAGGAACAGTGATTCAGTTCCATGAATCCAAAGAGCCATAGTCTGTTCAGACGCCTGCTCGGCTCTTTGCTTCTTTCATTGATGGTGTTCGTCAGCAACTCCCTCTCCGCTTACGAACTCGAATACGCTCAGACTGGTTATCAAGTGACCAGCGGAATGGATTATGCGATCAATTACGAACTCAAGAAATTGATCGCCAGCCATGAAAAAGCCTTTGGACGGCCCGCTCCGCCCAGTTTCAAGATCACGTACAAGGTTTTCCCCACTTACGAGATGTATCGGGCTTACTCGGCCAAAAACGGCAAGAACGTGGTGCCGCAATTGCTCGGCTACACCCAGTCACAGAGCAGCTACAACCCGGACACCGGCATCATAGCCAAGGCAGATGTGGAAGTTGTGACATGGCGACAGGCCCAACCTGCTGTGCTCACCTCTACCATCCTGCATGAAAGCGCCCATGCAGTGATGCACGCCTTTCTCCTGCAAGTGCCGCTGTGGATGAATGAAGGCAGCGCAGACTGGTTCGGACAACCGGCTTGGGCGAATGGCACACATCAACAATTGGATCGCGCCCGCCGCTGGCAAACTCTTGGTATGATGCTGGAGGAGCATCGCCTGCCTCCTTTACGGCCTTATCTCATTTCTAAAAGCTACGATGATTGGTCCAAGATGTTCGCCGGGAATATCGGCATGGGTTATGTAGTCGGTTACTCCATCTTCGATTTCTTCATGTCGCACCCGAATGCGCAACAGATGCTCACCCAGCTCCTTCGCTCGGAAGCGGTGGAGAAAGCGGAAAATTCAGAGATCGCTTTTGCCCAAGCCATCGACAAGAGCTGGCCAGGAGGGTTGACCGGTTTTGAAAAAAGCTGGCATCAGTGGATACGTCGTAAATCCGATGCCGAACGTCTCGCCATGCAGTCAAAGATGAAGCAAAAATGAACAGAAAGTTTGCTCGGGGCTTCCTACGTAAGTCTCTGCCGTCATTAAGTTAAGCTATTAAACCATTCGCTTCCTGTTGACAAACCCACCCCTTTCCCGGCCAAACTGTCCGCCTCATGAGTCAATTGACCAATCACGTTGCTGTCGTCACGGGTGCCGGTCGCGGCATCGGACGCGCCATCGCCTTGAAGTTCGCTGCTGAAGGCGCGGACGTCGTGTGCGTTTCCCGCACGCAGGAGAATTCCGAGAAGGTCGCCGCGGAAGTCCGCGCGCTCGGTCGTAAGGCTTGGGCCATGGCACTGGACGTATCCGACTCCGCCGCTGTCGGCACGGCTGCTGAACAGATTCTCAAAGACGCTGGCAAGGTGGACATCCTCGTGAACAACGCCGGTGTCACTCGTGATGGTTTGCTCATGCGCATGAGCGAGGCGGATTGGGACACGGTCATCGATACTAATCTCAAGGGGGCCTTCACAGTCACCAAGGCCTTCACCCGCTCTTTCATCAAGCAACGCTCCGGTCGCATCATCAACGTCGCCTCCGTCATAGGCCTCATCGGCAATGCCGGTCAGAGCAACTACGCGGCGAGCAAGGCGGGCCTCATCGGCTTCACGAAATCTTGCGCGCGGGAACTTGCATCTCGCGGCATCACAGTGAATGCTCTCGCTCCGGGCTTCATCGAGACGGACATGACCGCCGTCTTGAAGGAAGAACAGAAGGCTGGAATTTTGACGCAAGTTCCGCTTGGCATGCTCGGTTCTACCGAGGATATTGCGGCGGCGGCGCTTTACCTCGCCAGCCCCGGTGCCCGTTACGTCACCGGTCAGGTGCTCGCCGTCGACGGTGGCATGGTGATGTAATTTGCGATTACAAAAAAGAACGCTGGACCAGAACGCAAAAGTGGTTGAAATAGAGGCGGCTGGACGCCGGTAGAATTTAAAGATTCGGGGCTTGACGCTCTGCAAACCAACGCTTAGACACAAACCAACAATTAACTTAAGAAGAAATCATGGCTGCCGAAAAATCGATTGAAGAAAAGATTCGCGACATCATCGTTGAACAGCTCGGTGTGAATGCAGATCAGGTCACGCCCGAAGCCAAGTTCATCGAAGACCTCGGCGCGGACTCGCTCGACACCGTCGAACTCGTCATGGCGCTGGAAGAAGAATTCGGCCAGGAAATCCCTGACGACGAAGCCGAGAAGCTCCAGAGCGTCGGCGACGTGATCAAGTACATCGAGGAAACCCGCAAGTAATTCCTCCGTAGATTTTGGGGCAGCCGGAAGCTTATCTTCGCGCGCTGCCCCTCTTTTTTTATTATGGCTGCTAACTGGCAAGAACGTCGGGTCGTCGTGACGGGCATCGGGGTAGTCACTCCGCTGGGTCACGAAATCGAAACCTTCTGGCAAAACATCATCGCCGGCCAATGCGGCATTGATAAGATCACCCAGTTCGATACGACCGGCTACGACTGCCAGATCGCCGCCGAGGTGAAGAACTTCGATCCCGTCCCCGCCTTCCCCTCGCCCAAAGAAATCCGCCGCGCGGACCGTTTTGTGCAACTCGGCGTTTACGCCGGTTGGCGCGCCTTGCAGGATTCCGGGCTGGACCTCGATAAGTGCAACCGCGATGAAGTCGGCGCCATGATCGGCTCCGGCATCGGCGGTCTCTCCACCACGGAAGAGCAGCACAAAGTTTTGCTGAACCGAGGCCCGAGTCGCATCTCGCCCTTCATGATCCCCATGCTCATCCTGAACATGGCCTCCGGCCTGTTCTCGATGTATTACAAACTGCGCGGACCGAATGTCGCCACCTGCTCCGCTTGCGCGACCTCCACGCACGCCCTCGGTGAAGCCTGGCGCACCATCAAGATGGGCGATGCCAGCGTGATCTTCGCCGGTGGTGCGGAAGCGACCGTCGTGCCCCTCGGCATCGGCGGCTTCTGCGCGATGCGCGCCCTCAGCACTCGTAACGACGATCCGAAGACCGCCTCGCGTCCCTTCGATAAAGACCGCGACGGCTTCGTCATGGGTGAAGGCGGTGCCGTCCTCGTGCTCGAAGAACTCGAACACGCCAAGGCTCGCGGTGCCCGTATCTATTGCGAGATCGTCGGCTACGGCAACACGGCGGACGCCAACCACATGACCGCCCCCTCGCCCGAAGGCGAAGGTGCCGCGCGCTGCATGAAGATGGCCCTGCGCTCCGCTGGCCTGAACACCACTGATATTTCCTACATCAACGCCCACGGCACCTCGACACCGCAAGGCGACGTCTGCGAAACCCAAGCCATCAAGAGCACCTTCGGCGAACACGCCTACAAGCTCGCCGTCAGCTCCACCAAAGGCGCGACTGGCCACATGCTCGGTGCTGCCGGTGCGACTGAAATGGCTCTCTGCGCGAAGGCCCTGCAACTGCAGATCGCTCCGCCTACGATCAACATCATCAACCAAGACCCGCAGTGCGACCTCGACTACGTCGCTGGCACCGCGCGTCCGATGAAGATCGACGCCATCCTGAACAACTCCTTCGGCTTCGGCGGCCACAACGCCACCATCGCCGCCAAGAAGTTCGTCGGATAATTTTGGTAAGGATGGCTTAGGGAAGTCGACCTTCGACCGCCGTCCCTTGCATTTCCCCAAGGCCGCGTGAAAACGCGGCCTTTTTCTTTCCCCGTAGCAGACGAGGTGACGAGGCTCTAACCAATCCGGTAAGGATGAGTTCCACCTCGTCCCTAACTAGACCTTGAAGCTCTCGCAAACCCCGAGCAGCAACATGGAAACACTTACGCTTCCAAACAGCTTCCCTTTCATAACTCATACTTCATAATTCATCATTCCCCCGAAGTCGCCTTCCCGTCTGATCCGTTTTATGTTTCCTACGCGATTGCATCCTGTCCTGCGGTACTCTAGCAACCAGTCCACCCTCACCGGACCAAACCCTCGCCAGCCACTTCCCTTAACCATCAAAACGAACCAAGACGCACATTCCCCTCTCTTCCATTTGGAATGGAGGAGAGGGTCAGGGAGAGGAGGCATTTAACACCTCTTTCCCATCTGTGTTTATCTGTGTCCATCTGTGGTTAAACAGAGAACGTATGTCAAAGAGCAATGAAACCATCCGACACTTGAGCCACAGCGGCATTCTCTTCTCCCTACGATTGAGAGTTCAAACCTTGCAGATGTCCGATCACCCGGCTGGTTCCGCAGTGAGTACGATAGTCAGACTTTAGTCCGACTTCTGGATTCCCCGGCCCCATTCTCGACCGACGTCCATTTCCTCCTCCAGCTTACGAGCTCTGATCCATCTGCCCACTACCTGCTCATATCTAATGATGACCTGCCTCGGCTCTAACTGCTGAACCGGACCGCAGGTCCCGACCTTTCACAGTCGGGGCTCCATAAGGATTACCAAAACGATTCCAACGAATCATCTAGCGTGAGGATTTGAGCCGTTCGCGTTCCCAACCCGAAACTAAAAACCAGAAACTCGAAACAGGCTTGCAGCCTCTCCTTTACCAGCAGCGAGCTGCCAGCAATTGAAATCCTATCACCAAACCCCACAACCACAATAAATTTTTAGAATAATCAAAAGCAAAACCCCTAATCCATTCCAACCCAACCAATTGCACCCAAAGATTTTTCTCACTCATTGCCGCATCCCCTTCGCTTGCCTGCCCCGGCACAAGTGTCGGGAACCCCATTAGGTTGAAACATTTCCCTCTCCCGCCCCCATCCCGGAGGGATGAAAGCATGTAGCCGGTTGGTTTCGCGAGGAACGAGCGACACCACCGGTAACAATCCCCCACCCAGCACCCCAGAGCGGGTGCCAGCCCATCAGCCCCCATACCTCTTTCGTAGCAGCCGACGTCAGGAGGCTCTGACTAGTTCACTTATCCCAAAGGGATTGCACCCATCAGCCCAGGGTTGGTTTGCGATTCAGAGAGCAAACCTACCCTGGGTAGCCACCCTTGAATCCCCTACTCCAAAGGAGTTGCGTCACCTCACGTATTACCTCTTCGCTCGATTAACATTCCCAGCTTGATTCTCATCACACCTCAAGACAGCCTTCCACACCCATGAAAAAGGAGACGACATGCCATTCGACAAGACAGAAGCAGCTCAACTATTAGCAGATTGCGGGAGACGCTGTTGCATTTGCGGGCAACTCCACCGCATTCAGGTGCATCATATAATCCCGGGTGATGATAGCATCGAAAACGGCATTCCCCTTTGCCCTCCCTGTCACGACGAAGTGCATATCAACTACTCGCAAGGTCGGACAACCAGAATCTACACACCAGTCGAATTGAAGATGCATCGCAGAAGGACGATTGATCTCACCAAAAAAGAAGGAAAATGGAAACCGGGTAGCGCAGAATGGCGCAAGGATAAGAAACTGATCATCTTTTTCGCCCAATGCATTGATCGACCTGCTTTCAGGACATATTTCCATGAAGAGTTAAGTTTCATCGCTTTCGACGAGGCGATGCAAGACACTCTAATTGCTTTAAACACTGGTTACTGGAAGACAAGAGATGGAACCGTGTTAGGACGTTCACTTGGGAAATCATGTGTGGTCAATCCGCGTTGGCGTGAAGAACTCGATAAAATTACGGCGATCATTGAAGAAATTCGTAAAAAATTTGCGACTTCGGTTGGGCTAAACCGAATGCTTCTCCATCTTGAAGGACACCGAGGCTTTGATCCACATGATGAAGTTTTGAGAAGAGATCGAAACCTTGGTCACTGGATGGATGAAAAGCGACAACAGGCCATCGACATAATGAACGGGATACTGAGAGACTTACAGATGCAACCTCTTGCAAAACTGCGGTCATAACATTTTCAACTTAAAGCAGCATATCAATCCACATTCAAAGTTAGCTTAACCACAATCGCATAATGGCTGGGATATTCATTAATTCAGGCATTCTATTCAATATTGCCAAACAAGCATACCAGCGCGCCAAGACTGCTGTATCACACGACCGTTCTCACGAATCAAACGAACCGCTAATTTCTATCGTGTTTGCTGCCGCAGCAGGTGAAGCATTCATCAACGAAATCGGTGAGTTAGCCGCACAACCTCCAAGTGGTTTTCCCGGCTTTGAGCAAGAGCCAAATCAGGTACAAACCTTGGCTAAATTACTGTCGGAAATAGAAGACTCTCGCGGCACCACAAACATGAAATTCTTAATCGGAAAACTGGCACTCTCAGGAAAGACATTCAACAAAGGAACTAATCCGTTTCAAGATTTTGCCATTCTCATGGACTTACGCAATTCGCTCATGCATCTGAAGTTCGACAGCATTGAATCGATAAAAACCAACGCTGTTCGCGTTAAATATCCCAGCGTAGTTGGCAAACTACGGTCACAAAATATTCTCGCGGAATTTGAAGACGACGAAAACGCCGTTGCAAGCTGGGTTCTTCGAGTTAGCACTCCAGCAGTAGCGCGATGGTCGTGCAACGCTACAGCTAAGATTGTTAAGGACATTATTGAATCAATCCCAAACAGCGAGTTACGCACTAAAGCGGATTTGTTTTATAATCGATTAGATAGCTTTGCGCCGGTTATGTGACCCCTCTATTGGCCCGCCGGTGCAACCGGCCCGGCTAGATCGCCGACAACAACTTCCTGATCTCATTCACCTTCGCCAGCGCCGCCTTCTTCATCAGGCGCGGGAACTTCCCGCCTAGCATGATGAAATCATTGTTCCGCGTGATCATCAGCTTGCCCTCCTTCGCCTCGATGGATGATATCTTCCGCTCCACCGCCATCACTTTTAGTTCCGACACACGCAACAGCAAATCCATCGCCTCCGGCAATTTTCCGAAGCGATCCCGCAACTCCTTCCGAACCGCCTCCAGCTCCGCATACTCAGTCACCTGCGCGATCTTCCGATACATATCCACGCGCTGTTGCGATTCCGGGATGTAACTCAGCGGAATACACGCCTGCGTCAACCCCGGCTTCACGATCTCCACTACCTTCCCCTTCGCCTTGGGCTTCTCCACTTCCTCATAAAGGGGTCAGTCCCACACATTGTAATAATCCTCTTCATTTCCGGTTCAGCAAATTGTGCACCGCGTCCCGCGACCCCATCCCCAGAGGCCCCGTCATCCTCAACGGCATCGGGCTGGCCATCCGGCAATAAGCACTAATGATGCCCGGATCGTTCCAAAATGGAGTATGACAACATAATCCTCCGGCCGCGTTATGACCGACAAAATCCCTGGAAGATGTTGCAAAATCCGGTGCATTCACTCAAACCCCGCCGCCTTCTTCTCCCCACCCACCCCATTCGTCCCCTGCAACTTCAATAACAACCCATGCGCCTCACGGAACCTTGGTGCCTCCTCCAACGCCCGCAGCACGTGCTCCTTCGCCTGCACCGGATTCTTCTCCGTCAATAATTTCGCCAGCCGGTAATGCACCTCTGCCGGATCCGCCGGGTCCAGTTGCAGCAACCGCTTATACGCATCCGCCGCCTTCTCTGGATTGCCCGTCGATTCATTAGATTTGCCTGCAAACCAATACGGTTGCGCCAACAACGGATTCACCGCCAGGAACCGGTCTGAGTTCACCTGCACCAGTTTCCAATCCTGCTGCTCCACCCCGATCTCCATGAGCCGCAGATACGCATCCACCGCCTCGCCATCAATCGCCGCCAACTTCTCCAGCGTCGCCCTTTCCTCTCCCGTCTCCTTCATATTCCGATGCGCCGTCGCCAGCATGTAATACGCGCTGTCCGATCCGATCTGCCGCGGATACGCTTCAATGAGTTTCTTCAACGGCTCCTTCGCCTCCGCCCATTTCTTCTCCCGCAACAACGCCGCGCTCTTCTGCAACAGCACATAATAATTCCGCGGATCACCGATCAATTGGTCCACAACCTCTGCTCCCGGCACATTAGATTTCGGGTCCGGCTTCCTGAACGACAACTGCGGTGCCAAGCCCTCCGCCAGCTTCTTCGCATACGCCGCGAATTCCTTCTCCACCTTCTCCATCGGCTGCGTGTTCTTCGCGATGGCCTCGTTGATACCTACGCCTTCATGCAAATCCTTGAGAATCTTCCGCAACGCCTCAATGCCATACTTCTCCACCAGGTGCTCCACCACCAGTGAGGATTGATAATACGCGAACTGCACGTGCAACCCGCTTTTCGCATTCAGGAACGCCCCGCTCAATTCGCTCACCGGCGTCAGGTCCTCGCCCAGCACCATCTCGCGATACTGCGCATTCATGTGCTGGCCCCACACCGGGTTCGCCTGCCGCTCCTCATACACCGAAATGCCCTCGCTCAACCACCGTGGCATGCGATTCCGCGTCAGCTCCAGCGTCACCACGTGACAGAACTCATGCCACAACACTGCCTCCCAATTCGCCGACCGGCTCACCTGCGCGGAAGGACTGTTCGCCGTGATGACCTTGCCAAAGCACACCCCGAGGAAGCCCGGATTATCCGGCATCCCGAACGTCCGCACACCGAAATCCTTCTGACTGCCAAAAATCTCCACCGTGATCGGCTGCTTCAATTCCAGCCCATACTTTGCGCACAGATTCGTCCGTGCGCGCTCCAGCAATTCCAGCACGCGATCGCCAAAGATCGGTCCCTCCTTCGCCGGCATGCGCACGATGAAATACTGGTTCGTGATCGTCGCGTAGCTGTCCAGCACACCCTTCAACGTCGTAAGGTTATACGCCGTCACATCGTATTCATCCGCGCGATGCACCTCATCGGCGAGTATCCATCCCTCATCCGTCTTGCCGATGCGCAAATAATCCTGCGCGAGCTGTGCTTTTGCCGGAAGATACTCCGCATCGAACTTCAATGCCTGCCGCTGGAACTCCGCCCCTTCGGCAAACCGATACTTCTGCGACAGCTTCAATCCGATGAGATGATCCACCTTCGGATTGTTCTTCCACAGCTTCAGCGCCTCCTCGCGGCACCGCTTCTCCTCCGCCGCATTGTTCTTCAGATGCGCCAGCACGGCTTGATACGCCCACACCTCAGGCAGCTTCGGATTGATCTTCAGCACTTCATCGACCGTGATCTTCGCTGCCTCGTATTGCTCCGCATCAATGAAATGATCGACGAGCAGCAGCCGCGCTTCCGCATGATTCTTGTTTGCTGCAAGCGCCTTGTTTACCAGTTCGACCATCGCCTTGCGGTCGCTCGGCGCATAAGCCTTTGCCAATCCATAAAGCAGATCGGCGTCCTTCGGATGACTCTGCAGGCCTCGCTGAAATTCTTTCGACGCCATCTCGTAATCATGTTTCTCCAGCGCCAGATCGCCCATGGCCAGATAAACGTCGCGATTCGTCGCGTCCTGCTGTTTCAACGGCACATAAAATGTATCCATTACGCGCTTCGGATCTGCTCCAAGCAACAGCGCCGTGCGTCCGAGTGTGATCATACTCTGAGCATCGCGATACGCATACGTGCGCGAACCCGCGAGGTAGTTGATCTCCGATAACATCGACTTGGCGCGATCACCCTGCCCATTCGCCCGATGAATTTCCCAAGATAGCAACCGCAACCGCACGCTGGAATAATAACGCGGCACCGACTTCGTGATCATCTCCAGGGCTTCCGGATATTTTCCCTGCGCGAGCAAGGCGCGCCCGTTCAAGGCTCGCCATTCTTCATCATACTCATTATCGTCAATGGCCGCCTTCGTCACCTTCTCGCATTCGGCATACTTGCCCTCGCGCAAAAGCTTGCGCGCATCCTCCAATTCCGCTGCCTCTGTAATCATTGGAACGGCGATCAAGGCCATCAATAGGCCGCTGAAAAATGAAATCGCTCGCGAAAATCCTCCGCTTAATCCCGGTGATGGAGTCTGGTTGCTCATCGTTTTAAGGGCTTTCTTAACACTTCAAAGGTTAGCGGTGAACCGGAGGAAATCAACGAATGTTGGTCATTTTTGACCACTTTTTCGAAGGATTACAAAATTTCCTGCTTTCAGCCAAACTACCGCTCTACCAGCAGTTTACATTTAAAACCTCAATAAATGCTAAAGTTTCTCAAGAAAATGCCGTTGACTGCATCATAAAGCACAATAGGGTGCGCACCCCGTTTGAAAACGGGATGTGTCGGGTTTATAGGACTATTTGCTGAAGCAGAATCGCCAGCTTTCGGCCCCCGGGGAACGCCGTTTCCCGCTCGCTGATGGCACTGACGAAACTTTAATGCCGGTAAACCGGCACTTTGCAGGCGGCAGTTTAGAGACTGTCCATCCGCTCCCCGCCAAGGGGCATGCCGCTGCAAGGTACGCCGCCGGTAGTAGTCCTGATTTATGAAACGCATCCTATTGCTGACGGTCCTGGTGTGGGCAGGGTTCACTTCGCCCGCCAGTGCTGCCACGTACGGACAAAAAGTAGTGGCTGCCGTACTCCTCGCAGAAGCCCGTGGTGAAGGCGAGACCGGCATGGTCGCCGTCGCCGAGGTCATCCGTCGTCGTGCAGACCAAGAAGGCGTGTCCCCACTGAGAGTGGTCAAACCTGGCGCATTCTCCAGCCTCAATGGCAAGACCCATGACGAGATCGTGAAGGAGTTCTATAAGCATCCTCAGTTCTCGCAGGCCCTGCGCATCGCCCGTACGACTTACAATGAACCGCAAAAACTGCGCAACATCACACGTGGCGCCACCCACTTCACGCACAAGAAAGAAACTCCTTACTGGGCCGTGAACCAGACTCCCGTCGCCGTCATCGGCAATCACGCATTCTATCGTTTGGATAGCTGGTAAAGAAATATTACCAGCATATCAAAAAGCAGTAATCAGAGTGTTGGATCATGACCAGGTGAATCAAAGTCACCTGTGTTCGATCACTTCTTTCCGTATTTCTCCAGCAACTCGTCCAGATGCTGCAACTGGATGTCCCATAGTCCCGTGATCACCTGTGTCACTCGTTCCTGCAGCTCTGGCGTTTTGGCCTCCTGCAAAATGATCTTCAATGCCGTCATGCTGTGTTTCACATCCGCCGATGTATGCAGTGAGAAATAGCGCACCGGTTCAGCCGCCACGCCATAACGCTTTTGGAATGTCTTCGCCAGCATCGCGTAAAATTCGGGCAGCGGCCGTTCCACCCCCAACCCCACACACGCCAGCCCTTCCAGGAACGTCCCTTCCTTCGCCATCCGGGTGACATAAGCCCACGCCGCCCGTCCGCCTTTTGAAGGTGGCTCCGGCACCAGGTCCGCCGTTGCCATTCCCAGCCCCTCTGTAAACGTCGCAAACAGATTGGCATGTGACTCCGCCACCTCACCACAACCCGTCTCCTCGTAGATTGTCTCCCCCAGATACGTCAACGCCTCGGTGGAATCCGTCTTCGCTGCCACCATCATATAAGAACGCGGAAAATCCCGGACGAACGGATGCGTATCCAGGGACCACGCCCTGAGGGCTTCAATCGGCAGCCTGCCCCGGAAGCACGCCTGCCAGAACGGGTGCGCCTTCTGGTAGAAAGGATGCTGTTGCGGCAGTTGCTTCAGATGTTTGCGAAATTCTTCGGTAGTCATAACCCTTGATAAACAACGGCTGGATACTAACCCCGGGACATCTGCATAGAAAGCATGTTGTTCATCCCCTCCGGCCGTTTTTCCGTCACGAGGAAATTGCTCGCCCCATCATGCCTTTTCGCCAAGACTTCCGGGAAATGCCCGGTGCGCCAGCCACAGATATTGCTGTCCTGAACTCATGGTTCACCGCCCGGCGCTATTCATTCGTCCTGATCGCCCTGCTGCTCCTTGCATTTCCAGATGTGCTGTTGCTTGGTAAAAGTTTTTATTTCCGGGACTACGCTTTCTTCACTTATCCGCTTTCCTTTTACCAACGCGAATGCTTCTGGAATGGTGAACTGCCATTCTGGAACGGCTACCACAATCTTGGCCAGCCGTTCCTCGCCCAGTGGAACACCATGGTCCTTTATCCAGGCTCGCTCATTTATCTCCTGTTACCGCTGCCCTGGTCCTTGAATTTCTTCTGTATCACCCATCTGTTCCTGGGTGGTTTGGGCATGTTTCTTCTTGCCCGCCATCTTTTGAATCAACCGTTTGCCGCCGCCTTCGCCGGACTTGCTTACACCTTCAACGGCTTCACGCTGAATTGCCTCATGTTTCCGCATAATGTGGCCGCGTGGGGCTGGCTGCCCTGGGTTTTGCTTAGCACCATGCTTGCCTGCCGGAATGGAGGGCGCATGCTTCCGCTGGCTGCATTGGCCGGTGCCATGCAGTTCCTCACTGGCGGGGCAGAGATCATTCTGCAGACGTGGTTTGTTGCGGGATGCTTCATGCTTTTGGATGTCTGGCAAAACGGCTGGCACTGGAAAGCACCTGCCCGCCTTGCCCTGATCGTTCTTCTCGTTACCGCGCTCTCTTCCATTCAACTGCTGCCCTTTCTCGATCTGTTGAAACATTCTCAACGCGATGCCAGCTGGTCTTCCTCCGATTGGTCCATGCCCGCTTGGGGCTGGCTCAACTTGCTTGTTCCCAAGTTCGGTTCCGCACCCGCTCCCCAAGGTATGTTCAACCAGATCGGCCAGGCATGGGTGAACTCCTATTATCCGGGCTGCATCGTCGTGCTTATGGCCACGCTGGCACTCTGGTGCAACCGCAGCAAACTGCTCCTCGCAGGCTGGATGCTGGTCTTGCTCTCAGTCGGAATAGCCCAAGGCGGTGAAGGCTTCCTCTACGATAAGATCAAAGAGTTGCTGCCGCAGCTCGGCTACATCCGTTATCCCATCAAGTTCGTTTTCATCGCACTCGTGCTGCTTCCTATATTGGCAGCAACCGGCCTGTGTGAAATCCTGTCCTCCAAAAACAAACCAGCCATCAAGCGATTCATCTGGATGGGTTCGCTCCTCGCTTTCATCGCGTTCTTTGCCGCATGGCTGGATCTCTATCTGCTGACCCCGGATGTGAATTGGGAAACAACTCTGAAAAGCGGACTTGTCCGTGTGCCTGTATTTGCTCTGTTCGCATTCTTGACCGCTCGCCTGTCAGTAGCACCTCCTGTCCAGGCATCACTCAGGCTGGCCCTCGCGCTGCTGTTTGTTCTCTGGGCGGATCACGTGATGTTCAATTCCCGGCAAAGCCCATCTGTCAAACCGTGGGTTTACCGGCCGAACATCATGCACGAACAGCTCAACCTGAAAGAACAGACCGGCCCCGGATCTCCCCGGTTTCTCCCAAATGCACAGATCCAGAATGAACTGGGACGGACCGCACTGATCGTACCCGAAGAACAAGTCGCTTATTATCGCCTGGCGTTGTTTGACAACCTCAACCTCCTCGACCATCTGCCCAAGCTGCACGGCTTCTACCCGATGGATCTCAAACATTTTCGTGAAACATTGGATTGGTTCCATGTCCAGCCGGATGAAACTGTCCGTCCGCTCCTTGAATTCGCTGGATTTGCTTATACCCAGATGCCCGGCAAAGCTGTCGAATGGCACCAAAAATGGGACCCGCAGCCGCTCGTCACCGCCGGTCAAAGGCCGGTGAAAACTGAAGCTGATGGCGTTCTCACCTTGCTCGAAGAAGGCCGGTTCAACCCAATGCAGGAAGTTTATTTCTATCCGCAAGATGCGGGCGACCTGCAAGATGTGATACCAGGGCAGGCCAAGATTGAATCAATCGAATGGCGTGAGCAAAGCATTCGCTTCAAGGTAAATGCCGCGAAGCCTTCCATGGTTGTACTGGCCCAAACCTATTACCATCCATGGGTTGCCGAGATCAGCGGCACACCAACCCTGCTGCGCCGGGCGAACCATTCATTTACCGCTTTAAAAGTTCCCGCCGGAAATCATGAAGTGAAGCTGACTTATGTGGATCGCAATTTCCGGCTGGGATTGCTGATCAGCGGCTCCGCCCTGATCGCCGTCCTGGTGATGCTCGCGCTTTCCTTCAAAAAAGCGGGACCGGTCACTGCTGGTTGAGAGGCTTTACGCCTTCGAAAAGATCAGCGACGCATTATTCCCCCAGAAACCCGAGGAGTTCGACATCACATGATTCACCGATGAGTGACGCGCCTTGCCTGAGATGATATCGATGGAGCATTCCGGATCCGGCGTCCGCCAATTAGGGGTCGGTGGCAATATGCCGCGTCTCAATGCTTCAATGCTCACGATGGCTTCCAGTGCAGCAGCAGCGCCCATGCAATGCCCCGTCACCGGTTTGATGGAGGAACACGGTGGAACATGCTCACCGAAAACACGGCGGCACGCCACTGTTTCCTGCCGGTCATTCAAGATCGTGCCCGTGCCATGTGCATTGATATAACCGATGTCCTGCGGCGTGAGCCCCGCGATGTGCAGAGCCTGTTGCATCGCGCGCACCAACGCAGCCGAGTCCTCACTGATGCCTGTGCGCTCGCCGCTCTCCGCCCCCACGGCCCATCCGCTCAATCGCGCCAGGATACTTGCACCCCGTTTCTTGGCACCAGCTTCGGTTTCAATGACCAAAAAACCCGCACCTTCACCCAGCACTGTTCCGGTGCGGCTCAAATCAAATGGGCGGCAAATCTCTTCTGCCTTCCCGGCTTCTCCCAACACCCCAGCCGCTTTAAGTTGGGCCAAAACCATCGGGTGCAATGGTGCCTCTGCCCCGCCAGCTACGGCGACATCCACCTTCTCCAGCAACACCTGTTCGGCTGCGAGCGCGATCGCCCCCGCTGCAGACGCGCAGGCGGCAGAAATCGTCAAGGTTGGTCCCCCTGCTCCCACACTCAACGCCACCAGGCCGCTCAGGCTCGCCAAGGTGCTGCTCGCTGCCGAACTCGGCAGCACACGGTCTATCCGCACCCTGCCCGCGGATTCCAGCATCTTACCCACCGGACCACGTGATGTTCCGGCCAAGACCGCCACCCGTTCCGCTGGAAAAGTCTGACAACCAGCTTGCACCCACGCCGCCTGTGCTGCCGCCACCGCCAGTTGCGCCGAACGGTCAGCCTTGCGTAACAGTGGATTCTTTGCCGGCTTCAGCATTCCGTCTGCCACGGGGCAACCGGCAAATTTCGCCTCTTCAAAATCCAACACCTTTGCCGACTTTTTTCCCCGTACCGCCGCTTCCCACAATGCTCCGACATCAGCACCTGCTGCCGACACCGCTCCCATCCCGGTTATGACCACCGGGCATTCTTGCAACCACTGTCTCATGCGCTCGTTCATCTCACCACATCGCTGCTGACAATACTGTCTGCCAGTTGTGAATGCATCTGCTCTGGTGTGGCAAGTATCTTTCCAGCCAATGAATGCAAAATTTCTTTGGCAAGCACATCCACGTCTTGAGTTTCAACCACTCCTTCACCCGCTTCCACGGTAAAATGCCAGCCGCTTGTCTCGCTGATGGAAATGGGAAAGACTGTTGCGCCAACAGAATGCGCCACTCGGAATGCCCCCGAGGCCACCTGTATCCTGGCCGGACCAAAAGGCACCACGCACATCTTGCCTCTACCATAATCCGCCGCCACCAGCAGGCAGCCGCCTGCCAGCATGAACCGCTGCATCTCCCTCAGTTCATCACGGCAAAAAACATTCGGCACACCAGATGGGGGACTTAACCGGTCTTTCCACTCCCGCACCGCCAGCCTCTCCGCCCGAGATTCCAACACCACCATGGCGCACGGTACACCGTAAGCCCTCAGGAGATAACGCAAGATATGGATCGGCCCATGGTGCAAGCACACCAAGACCACCGGTTTCCCTGCCGTCCGCAAGGCTTTTACTTTTTCCAGCCCTTGAAAATCGGATCGTTTCTGCCAGTCGGGATTTGCCAGCCGGTCCGGCCAAAACGTGACAAATCGCGTCATGTGAAACCGCACAGATTCCCGAAACCAAACCAGCCAGCCCGGTGGATTGACCTGCAACTTTCTCCAGCCCTCCCCCATTTTACGGCGCAACCTCAGGTCAAGCAGAGCCGATGGCACACCCAACGGCAACAACAAGCAGCGTAACAGGCCGGGAGGCAAAACGGCCTCACAAACCCGCATAAACCGCATCAAGATGGTTCCCGTAGATGCCCTCAACAAACATCTGCATAAGCAATTACGCGATGCTCTGACAAGAAATTAGACCATCATGAAAACAAAAATGCGCCATCGTTTTGCAACGATGGCGCGTTCTTGAAATAGATCAGCTTACTTCTTCTCGCCCTTGTGCACGCTATGGCAGGCCTTGCAATTGGACGTTTCCTTGAGCGCAGCGATAGCCGCCTTGTCACCTGCCGCCACCTTTTCCGCAGCAGCCAGCAAAGCAGCGGTTTTTGCCTTCCAGCTCGCGGCATCACCCTTGGCCGGTTCCAACTGGGTCAAAGCCTTGCAATATTCCACGAGCTGCTTCTTTTCGGCATCCGTGGCCACGCCATCCAGAACTTTCTTCAGAGTGGATGTATCACCCTTCATGCCCGTCTTCATGATCTCTTCCATGGAGTAAGCGGCCTTTTTATCGGCGGCTTGCACATCGAAAAGAGACGTGGCGGTGAGAGCTGCGACGCAGAAGGTCGCCAAGGCAGAGACGATGATCCGTGTGTTGCGCATATTGTGTCTTTAAGGCTGAATTTCGCGGTGATTAAGAGCACTGATTCTGCCCAAGTCAAGCAGGCATCAAACTTTGATCATTTTCATTCCTCACCTTGCTTTGAACTCCTCCGTTAGTACCTTATCTTGTTTTATGCAGAAGGCTGCTTCACTGCTCGGTTTTATCGTGTTGGTTTTTGCCTGTGCGGCCTTGGGTGGCTGGCTTACCTCGTTGAGTGTCAATGACTGGTACCAAACTCTCCAAAAACCCTCATGGAATCCGCCAGCCTCCGTTTTCGGTCCAGTGTGGACAGTCCTCTATCTCACTATGGCCATCGCCGCATGGATGGTTTGGGAACTTCAAGTGCCTGCCCGTAAAGCAGCCTTGGTAGCGTGGTCAATTCAACTTGCCTTGAACGTCTTCTGGGCAGCCTGCTTTTTCGCCCTGAAAAATCCCGGCCTCGCCCTCTTCGATATCATCGCTCTGTGGTTCAGCATCCTTGTCACCATTCTGCTCTTCAAGTCGCTGAACACGACGGCTGCATGGTTGCTTGTTCCCTATCTGTGCTGGGTTTCCTTCGCCGCAGCCTTGAACATGGCCATCTGGCGATTGAATTGAAATGCGGCTGGAGAAGCATCAATGCTCCATCCTGCCGCTTTCAAATCTTCACATCTTCAAGAACTGCGCCGCCTGCGCCACATCCTTGTCCCCCCGACCGGACAGATTCACGATCATGAGGGAATCCTTCGGCATCTTCGGCGCCCGCTTGATGGCTTCCGCCACCGCATGAGAAGACTCCAGTGCCGGGATGATCCCCTCCAGCCGAGCCAGTTTTTGGAATGCCGCCAAGGTCTCATCATCCGTCGCGTAGGTGTATTCCACGCGATTCTGATCATGCAGCCAAGCATGCTCTGGTCCCACCGCAGCGTAATCCAATCCTGCGGAAACACTGTGCGTCAATTGGATCTGGCCGTTCTCGTCTTGCAGGATGTAAGAACGCGTGCCTTGCAACACACCCAGGGAACCGCCTTGGAAGCGTGCCGCGTGCTTCTCTGGCGTGATACCTTCACCACCAGCCTCCACACCCACCATCTTCACCGACTCATCACCGAGGAATGGATAGAAAAGTCCGATGGCATTCGAGCCGCCACCGACACACGCGATCAGCGTATCCGGCAAGCGCTCTTCCTTCTCCAAGATTTGCCGCCGCGCCTCATCACCGATGATGCGATGAAAATTCCGCACCATCACCGGATACGGATGAGCACCATACGCCGTACCGAGAATATAATGCGTACTCCGCACATTCGTTACCCAATCCCGCATCGCTTCACTCACCGCTTCCTTCAAAGTCTTCTGGCCTGCCGTCACGGACACCACTTCCGCACCCAGCATCCGCATGCGATACACATTCAGCGCCTGGCGATTGCAATCCACCTCGCCCATGTAGATACGGCATTTCAAGCCGAACATCGCCGCCACCGTCGCCGTCGCCACACCATGCTGACCGGCTCCCGTCTCCGCGATGATGCGTGTCTTGCCCATGCGTTTGGCGAGGAGCACCTGCCCCATCGCGTTATTGATTTTGTGCGCACCCGTATGCAGCAAGTCTTCGCGCTTGAGGTAAATCTTCGCCCCTCCCAATTCGCGTGTCAGACGCTCCGCATGATACAGAGGTGTGGGACGCCCGACGAACTCGCGCAGGTAATAGCTCAACTCCTGCTGAAACTCGGGATCGACCTGCGCACGAAAATACTCTGCCTCCAGCTCCTGCAAGGGATGCATCAGCGTCTCGGGAACATAACGCCCGCCGTAGGGACCAAAGTGTCCCTGCGCATCGGGCAAAATCGGCGTAGCCACAGTACTCATAGAATCAAAACGTTCCGCAACTTCCCCCGAAACCCTCGGAATGGCAAGCCCAGTTCCTGTGCTGGAAAAACGTGACTTCTTTTACGCCTTATGACATATTGACAATGAATCACAAGGACAACTCCATGCGTCGCCACGTCATAATGTTTGCACCGGCCTTCCTCTTGTTGATGACCGGCTGCTCCTCCCTTTCCCTGCCGCGCGACCCGGTGACCAACCGCGTTTATCAGAAACAGCATTACGACTACTATGATAACGACTACGAAAGAGAACGGGCACTTGCCAGCGGTACAAACGACTATGACAACTCAGCCAGCATAGATGATACCTTTGACAGATTGCGTAACGAGAAACCCAAGCACGATTCCTATGGTTGGAAATACCAACCACCTGCCGGGCGGCAGAAACCCTAATCATTTCTCTGCCAACCTCATATGCATTATTGGAAGCAAATCAAGAATACCGCCATGCGTAGACGTGCTCTTGCCTGCTTACCAGTCGTCGTTTTGTTGATAACCGGCTGCAGTGCCCTCTCTCTGCCGCGCGACCCGGTGACCAACCGCATCAATCAAGGAGGTTACTACGATCACTATGAACGCGTGACAGTGACTGACGAAGAGGCGGAAGCAGCCAACAGGCGGGCGAATGCACCGAGTGATGCTGACCGGATACTCAATCAAAAGCCCCCTAAAGGTATGAGATATCACAAGTCCGGCCCCCAGTGAACCGCCCCTCTCCCTTCCTTGACTCCCGCGCTCGCCCCGTGCTTACTACTGCCCGATTACTTTTTGCCAGTAGTAGTACTATGCCGACATACGAATACGCCTGTGAAAAATGCGGGCACCAGTTTGAAAAGTTCCAGTCCATGAAGGACGACGCCCTGACCGTCTGCCCGAAAGACCTTTGCTGCAAAAAAACATGGGGCAAAGGCAAAGTGAAGCGCCAGATGGGCGCGGGTGCCGGCCTCATCTTCAAAGGCACCGGTTTTTACATCACGGACTATCGCAGTGAAGGTTACAAACAAGCCGCCAAGTCAGATACCGGTAGCAGTTCTTCCTCCAGCAGCAAGCCGGCGGAGAGCAAGTCATCCAGCAGTGACAAGCCTGCCAAGTCGAAAGCTAAGAAGGCATGAAGTTCTTCTTTTCAGCGTATCGTATCTTGGCATCGCTTGTTTTGGCGATGCTGGGATGCCAGTCGCTGGAAGCTGCAGCAAACGACCCCTCCAACCCTGTCATCACCACTTGGAGCCGGTCGCAACAATTTGTCATCTCCAGCCATTATAAGCCTTCCGCGCCATTGGCCCCCAGGGATGATCCGCGCAACAATCCGAACCTGACTGATGTCATCCGGGTAAGTGCCGCCGAACTCGCCATCACCAGTGAGAAGGTGAAGCAGGCATTGCTATTGCAACTGGATGCCTCGGACAAGTGGAAACACCGGGTACGCCTGAACATCAGGCCGGAAATCCCGACGCAAGCGGGCGTATACCTCTATGTTCACACCGTTCAGGTGAATGAGAACATGCCAAAAAACTGGCTGTATGAGTTGCAGATCCCTGAATATGTGGAAAGGCGCAAACTTCTGCGTGCCCTGGCTCAGGTCTGCCTGTTGGAAATAGGCAACCGTAACAATGCCAGTTCTGTGTCAGTAAACATCCCCATGTGGTTCCAGGAGGGCTTGATCGAACTCGTCCTCGCCCGGGAAGGCGTGACCATTGTGGCCGAAGCCACTCCGATCCAGAGCCGCGTGAATCCACAGTTCTCCATGCTGGACTACGCACCACGGGATAAGGTGTGGAAAGATCCTTTAAGCCGGGTGCGTGAAAAACTCAAAACCACCCCCCCCATCTCTTTCTCCGATCTCAGCGTGCCGGTGGATGAACAGATCGCAAGTGTCGGCCTGGAACACTTTCAGAGCTGCTCCCATCTCTTCGTGCATGAATTGACTTCCTTGCCCGATGGCAGCGGCAAATTGCGCGATTTCCTCCAGCAGCTTGTGCATTTCTCACATCCGCAATTCGCCTTCCTCAACGCCTTTCACGACCACTTCAAATCCCCTCTGGATGTCGAGAAGTGGTGGTCGCTCGCTCAAGTTCATTTTCTCAGCCGCAATGATAACTCACGCTGGCCGGAAAAGAATGCCTTGGCCAAGCTTAACGAGATTCTCCAGCCGCAAGTGCAAATCCGCATCGGTGCCGATGCCCTGCCGGTCCATGAGACCTACACCGTCAAACGTCTGATCGAGGAAGTGGATTTCTCCCAGCAGCAACCCATCATACGCCAGATGATCGCCCAGTTGCAGCAGCTCGAATGGAGTCTCCCGCCGGATATGTTCAAACTGGTATATGACTACCATATCCTGCTGGCCAATTATCTGCACAAGCGGGAACAGCTCTCTTCCACCGCCAAAGACCCCAAGGTGGCTTCCTCCACAGCCAAACCCGTGGTCAAAGAAACGTTAAAGCAACTCAACTTTCTGGAAGTATTGAGAGAAGATTTCGGCAGCATCGGCATTTCCACACCAGTTTCAACGCCTTCCACGAATTCCGCCGACTCCCCAGCCCGGGTCAAGGATTTCCTAAAGTCCACCCCTTGACATAGGGTTCGCCATACATATAGTGCGGAACAATGTCGAATATGACCTCGGATGCTTCGAAGGGAGACCCGGACCCTTCGGCGGAACCTGCACAGCTTAAACAGTTTCGCCCGTCAGGACGCAGTGCTTGGGCGCACGTCTCGGATAAAGACTGGAACGACTGGCGCTGGCAGCTCAAGAACCGTGTCACCACCGTAGAACAGCTTCAAAAGCTCATCCCCAACCTCACGGCAGAGGAATATGCGGGTGCCAAACTGGCCAATACCAAGCTGGCCATGGCTATCACTCCGCACTTCTTCAGCCTGATCGATGTGGAGGATGTGAACTGCCCCATCCGCCGCCAAATCATCCCGCGCGAGGAAGAGACACAGACCGCGTCATGGGAGATGTCCGACCCTTGTGGTGAAGATTCGCATTCGCCCGTTTCCGGCCTAGTGCATCGTTACCCAGATCGCGTGCTTTTCCTCGTGACCGACCGCTGCGCGGCCTATTGCAGGTATTGCACCCGTGCGCGCTTGGTGAGCAATGCCACGGGCTATGACTTTCATGCGGAGTTTGACAAACAGCTCGATTACATCCGCAAGACCACGACCATCCGCGACGTGCTCTTGAGCGGTGGCGATCCCCTGCTCTTCAGCGATGAAAAGCTCGAGTATCTGCTGAGCCAGCTCCGCGCCATCCCGCATGTGGAGTTCATCCGCATAGGCACTCGCATCCCCATCTTCCTGCCGCAACGCATCACTGCGGAACTCTGCGCGATGCTGAAGCAGTATCACCCGCTCTTCATGAGCGTGCACTCGAATCATCCGCGCGAGCTGACCACAGAAGTGCGTGAGGCTTTGGGCCGCCTAGCCGATGCTGGCATCCCGCTCGGCAACCAATCCGTGCTGCTCAAGCACGTGAACGACACGCCGGAGATCATGAAAGCGCATGTGCAGAAGCTGCTCATGTGCCGCGTGCGTCCTTACTACATTTACCAGTGCGACCTCATCGCCGGTTCCGCGCATCTACGCACCAGCGTGCGTCGCGGTCTCGAGATCATGGAGCAATTGCGCGGTCACACGACCGGTTACGGCGTGCCACAATACGTAATCGACGCCCCCGGCGGCGGTGGCAAGGTGCCCATCAATCCAAGCTACGTGCTCAGCCACAATGCCGATCGCGTGGTCATCCGCAATTTCGAAGGCAAAGTGTTCGAATACCCCGAAGCCATCGACGGCACCCCGTTGCATCAAGCGCCGAAAGAGATCATCGAGCCGGAATTCGCCTAGCCTTCGGCTAAATGACAAATGACCAAGCCCTAATGACGAAGGAATGACTAATGCCGAATGCCCAATTAAGAATTGGTCATTCCTTCGTCATTCGGATTTCGTCATTGGTCATTTCTTCAAAGGCTTGCTTTCACAGCACGCACCAGAAATCCTCCGTGCATGTCCCTGAATCGCCGCACGTTCCTCCAGCAGACCGGATATGCCGGTTTGGGCCTTGGCCTGATTTCTCTTACTCCCGGCTGCCAAACAGCGAAACCGTCCGCCCCAGCAAGTGGTTCACTCCCTCGTAGCACACCCGAAGCTCAAGGCGTTTCCTCCACTGGCATCCAATCGTTCCTCGACGCCATAGCGAAGAGCAATCATGAACTGCACAGCTTCATGATGCTGCGGCACGGACACGTCATCGCTGAAGGCTGGTGGGCTCCTTACGGGCCGGAATACGTACATACGATGTATTCCATGAGTAAGAGCTTTACATCTACGGCAGTCGGATTCGCCGTTGCTGAAGGTCGCCTCACCGTGGAAGACAAGGTTATCTCCTTCTTCCCCAACGATCTCCCGGACAAGATCAGTGACAATCTCGCCGCCCTACGCGTGAAAGACCTGCTCACCATGTCCGTGGGCAATGAGAAAGAACCTACTGGCGTGACTGTCGCGAGTGAGAACTGGGTGAAGACATTTCTCGCGCAGCCCATCACGAACAAGCCGGGCACCGTGTTCCTCTACAACAGCGCAGCCACTTACATGTGCTCCGCCATTGTGCAGAAGCTGACGGGGCAGAAGATCGTAGACTATTTACAACCACGTCTCTTTGCACCCCTCGGCATCACCAAAGCCACTTGGGAAGAATGTCCTCGTGGCATCAACACTGGCGGCTGGGGCTTGAGCGTGCAGACGGAAACCCTCGCCAAATTCGGCCAGCTCTTTTTGCAGAAAGGCAAATGGAATGGTCGCCAGATCATTCCTGCCGCTTGGGTGGAGGAAGCGACCAGTCGTCACATCTTGCAGACACCTCCCGCCAAACCTGCACGTCCCAATGATAAGAACGATTGGTTGCAAGGTTACGGCTACCAGTTCTGGCGCAGCCAGAATGGCGCGTATCGCGGCGATGGTGCCTTTGGCCAATATACCATCGTCATGCCAGAACAGGATGCGGTGATTGTGATGACAGGTGAGAGTCCGAACATGCAGGGTGAGTTGGACCTGGTTTGGGAACACCTGCTGCCATCGATCAAAAAAATGGGCGAAGTGAAGGTGATGACGGATCATCTCAAAAAGGAACCCATACAAACGTTCACCAACCTACGTCAGACTCTTTCACAATTGAGGCTGCCTCATCCAAAAGGTGAAATCGGCATCGACCTGTCAAAACTGATCGGAAACGGTAAATTCATCCTGAAATCCAATAGTCTTGGCTTCCAAAATGCGTCATTCTCCATAATCCCACTCTCAGGACGACCTCTGATCGAATGGTATCAGCTTACTCTGACTGGTTCAGCCAATGATTTCAGTATTTTGACTGGACTAAGCAAAACAACTTTACCAGCCCCACGCATCATCCGCGGTGGCGCTCCCAAACCAGGCACGGAACACAGAGTATTAGTTGGCTGTGTCTGGAAAGACGATAAAACCCTCGAGTTTATCGTTCGTTACTACGAGACGCCACATCACGAGACCATCACCTGCAAATTCGACGGCAAAAAAATCTCCATCAGCTTCCTGAGCAGCATTAACAAGATACGCAATGCGAAAGACCCGCGACCGGTTCTGGAGGGCGAGTTAATCGCATAGCGTTCCATATCTGGCAGTTCTTTGGAATTGCTCCAAGAGTCCCAAACAGATTTGCTGTGAGACGTAAACAGGAGTTCAAGGGATAGACATGTTATTACGCCAGGTCGCCACTGATTATTCAAAGCACCCGCTGCTGCCCGGGGCCGTTGTCGTGTCCATCTCGGGCGACGTTCAGGCACGCCGTCTCAGCCAGTTCAGTGCGGATGATCTGGCGGATTACAACCAGCTTTCCGTCAAAGACATCGTCGTCAAACTTCAGCAATCGGGTGTGATCGGCGAGGAACAGGGCAACGATCTGCTCCAACTCGATGCGGATTATCGCCAATGGCACAAGTATGTGCGCGAGCACATCCCCGAGATATGCAAGATCACTGACTGCCATGAAGATTCTGTGAGGCGACTGGAACGTGCCCTCTTTAGCGCGAAGCTGCTTTCTGAATTTCTTGAGATCCTTACACCGCCACAAGTCTCTTTCGAGAAGACCTCCCAAGGCACGACTGATCTGCTGGCGAGCCTGAACGAATCCTTCCGAAAGATCGTCGGCGGCATTTGGTCTGTGATGATTGCGGAGGATGACCACTCCCTGCTCGCTGATGCGTCCGCTCAATTCTGGGTGGCTTGTCTCTACAGCAATGGGCCTCAGAAGATGGCTGGCGGCTTCATTGGACTTTTTCAACGCTCCAATCGCGAGCGCTTTCAGGCGCTAACGGGTAAAATCGCCGGTTCCGGTCCTTTGCGTGTGAAGGATGAGACGGGTGATTTCATGGCGCAATCGCAAGAGCGGCTGCAATCATTACGCGATGCCGTGAAAGAAACGGTGAAGGCGGGTCTGGACCAGCCGTTTCACGAGATCGCCCGAGTGATCACGAAACTGGAACTGCCACCGATCGTCATTCTTTTCTACGATTCCCTCATCCGCGAAATATGCGATGCCTTGGCCGGAATCGATGGAGATTTCTCAGCAAAAGAAAACCGTTTCGTGCAATACCTGCTGGAACAAACCTCTACCATCTGCCACGAGGCACAACGTCAAGCTGCCGAAGCCGCACAGACAGTTGGTCACGATCGCTTGGATGAAATCCTGAAGGAACTGGATGAACTGGTGGGTCTTGAAGCGGTAAAGCAAAAGGTGCGTGAAGTGGCGAACTTTGCACGCTTGCAGCAGATGCGCATTTCCCAAGGGATGCCCGCGATTCCTGCGACCTATCACACCGTCTACACCGGCAATCCCGGCACGGGCAAAACCACTATGGCGCGCCTGATGGGCCGCATCTTCCGCGTGCTGGGTGTGTTGAAGAAAGGTCACGTCGTGGAGTGCGATCGCGCAGCGCTCGTCGCGGAGTATGTCGGTCAGACCGCACCCCGCACGAATGCCATGGTGGACACCGCGTTGGATGGCATTCTGTTCATCGACGAAGCCTACACCCTCGCGAAAGAAGGTGAAGATTTCGGACGTGAGGCGATCGATACGCTGCTCAAGCGTATGGAGGACAATCGCGATCGCCTGATCGTGATAGTAGCCGGTTATCCCGAGAACATGCGGACGTTCATTGATTCCAATCCGGGCCTGAGTTCGCGCTTCGCGCGTTACATCGAATTCCCGGATTACTCTGTGGCCGAACTGTGTCGTATCTTTGCCAGCATCTGCCGGAAGAACGCGCTGCATCTCACGCCGGGCTTGCGCGAGAAACTGGTCCATCACTTTACCTACCTGAAGGAGCGTGCTGATGAACAGTTCGGCAATGCGCGTTTGGTGCGGAATTGTTTCGAAGCGGCCATCAACGCACAGGCGATGCGGCTGGCGGCTACTGGTGACTTCAGTCCGGCAGCACTGAGTCATCTGACTGAAGAGGATTTGAACTCACCCGCTCAAGCCCAGTTGCTGGCTTATCGCACGGCGCACAAGCATTACGAGGTGAAGTGTCCGAGTTGCGGAACGGTCTATACGTGGTCACCCGATCTGAAACTCCGGGACGCAGAGTGCATGACATGCGGAAAGCACTATAATTGCGAATTTGGGGCCATTATACAAAGCGTGAACATTTCGAGCCTGCCATGAGCCGATTAGGAGAAAACTGTAAAAATTTCTGATGGATAGCGGGCAATGGAAATGCCCAGGGCGTTTAGAGCGTTTTTAGAAAATATGTAGCGGTGAGGAGCGAGGATTTTTGGGTTCTGGCGAGGCTTTGGCGAAGGAGCAGGTTCCCAAGACCCTGTGACTGAGCCGAAACGAAGCCAGAACCCAAAAAGACCGCTTTCCTTTTTCTCGCCACCACATCGCTACATAATTTCTAAAACCGCTCCAAGTTCTCCTCATCTTTAAGTCGCAATGCCCGAATGCTCTTACGCCCCAGGAATACGAAAAACATCTCCCCATCCACTCTTACATTTGTCATGAGCAGATGGGGAGTAATTCGCTCTGCAACCTGCCAGGCCAGGACTCAGCCTTTGCTCTTGATCTGCAAGACCTCGATGATCTTGACCGCCAGATCGGGCGGAACTTGCAATGTCTGCTGCATGGCTTCCAAGGCTTTCATCTCATTACCCTGTACTCCGCCATCGCCCAGCATCAGATCCGCGGCAACGGCAAAGGCCGTGGGGCGCAATTCTGCGGGCAAAGCTTCCGCCGCCTGCGTCAACAGTTTGGGTGCGCCGTTCGTTTTGGCCAAATTCACCAGTTTGCGGACGGTGGAGCCAAGTTGCTCATTGCTCATCTGCTTGAGCGATTGCATCCGCTTGGAACGCACTCCGATCTCGCCGATTTCCTCTTCGGAAATGCTGCCGTCTGCGGCGATCGCGATAAGCATGACCGCCAAGAAGGCTTCTTGCTTGCTGAGGCCAGAATTTTGAGCGCTTTGCCCACCAAGTAATGAATCGAACAATCCCATGTTTTTTCCTTGTGATTGAGGTTGAGCGGGAAAATTAGCAATCTGCACAGGCATCTGACAACCTTCAAAATCCTCCCGGCTCAAAAATTTCCGTGCCCGAGAAATCAGAGCCGGAGGAATTTATAACGACATCGCGAGAGCAATAACTTTCACCCCTCGCTTTTCCGCCAGCGTGTGCTTATTGTAGCGTCCTGATATGAGTCTGACGGAGCAAATGACAAAACTGGCGCAGCAAGCCAAGACCGCCTCACGCGAGTTGGCCAAGCTGACCACGGCGGAGAAGAATCGCTGCCTGCTGGCGATGGCGGATGCCCTTGAACAGCAAGAAGAAGCGCTGAAAGAGGCGAACGCCAAAGACATGGTCGTAGGCCAGCAACTCGGCCTCTCAGGCGCGATGCTGGAACGCCTGAAGCTGGACGACAAACGCATCAAGTCCATGGCCCAAGGCTTGCGTGAAGTCGCCGCCCTGCCCGACCCCGTTGGCCGTTTGCTCGATGAACGCACTCGCCCGAACGGACTCAAGCTGAAGAAAGTCGCCACGCCCATCGGTGTCGTCGTGATCATTTATGAGTCCCGTCCGAACGTCACGGCGGATGCCGCAAGCCTGTGCTTCAAGACAGGTAACGCGACGATTCTCCGTGGAGGCAAGGAAGCATTGAACTCGAATCGCCTCATCAGCGATGTGATGGTGCAAGCAGCGCGCAAAACCATTTCGCATTTCCCTGAGCACGCCATCCAAGTGGTGCCTACGCCGGATCGTGAAGCGATTCCCGTCCTGCTCTCGCTCACGCAGTATGTGGACCTCTGCATGCCTCGCGGTGGTGAGGGCCTCATCCGCGCCGTGACGGAATGCTCCAAGGTGCCGGTGATCAAACACTACAAGGGCGTCTGCCATGTGTATGTAGATCGTGAAGCCGACTTGAACATGGCCGAGGAGATTTCCATCAACGCCAAAGTGCAGCGTCCCTCCGTCTGCAATGCAATGGAGACGTTGCTGGTGGATAAAGCAATCGCCGCCACGTTCCTGCCTGCGATGGCGAAGAAGCTTTGGGATAAGAATGTGGAATTGCGCGTAGACACCACGACGCGTAGTGCCTTGAACGGTTCTGCTTCAGCTCCGGCGGCTAAGCTCAAGGACGTCACTGAAGCAGATTATTACACCGAGTATAACGACTACGTACTGAACGTGCGCGTCGTAGATGGCGTGGCTGAAGCCATTAAGCATATCAATCATTACGGCTCCGCGCATTCAGACAGCATCGTGACGCGCAACGAAGCCACGGCCAACCGCTTCCTCGATGAAGTGGATTCTGCTGCCGTCTATTGGAACGCGTCCACGCGCTTCACGGATGGTGGGGAGTTCGGCATGGGCGCGGAGATCGGCATCAGCACAGACAAGATCGGCGCCCGTGGACCCATGGGCCTGGATGAATTGACCACCTACAAGTGGATAGGCATCGGGAACGGGCAGATACGTTCTTGAGCATATGAGTGATACCACTTCCGTTCCATCACCGGAAACGGTAGCCCAATCCGTCCGCGCCGCCCTGCCCTCTGAAGGACTGTTCGCGGGCGAAACTTGGCGTTGCGCCACGCAACCTTTTGCACTCGGTGAAGAAACGGTCACTCGCATCGACAAGCTAGGGCGCGTCTTCCTGCAATTCTATCGTGCGCTGAATCTGCTCTATCGTCAGAGCGTGGATGGCAAGCAACCCGCGTGGGTTGCTGACTGGCTCGAACGCGGCAAACCTGCGGACATCATCGAACTGCAACGCTCTTCCGCACTGAAAGGCGAATTGCCTCGCGTCATCCGCCCCGATCTGCTTATCACGGAAACGGGTTTTGCGGCAAGCGAACTGGACAGCGTGCCCGGTGGCGTGGGCCTGACGGGATGGTTGAATCAATCTTATGCACAAGCGGGCTTTAACGTGCTCGGTGGCGCGAAGGGAATGATCGAGGGCTTTCGCGGCATCTTCGGTGACGTGACCAAAGTCCACCTCATGGTGTCCGAGGAGTCCGCCACGTATCGACCGGAGATGCGCTGGCTGGCGGCGCAATTGGGCGAACGCTTTCAGGTGGTGGATGCGTCGTTCACCGATGTTAAACCCGGTGAAGCGGTGTATCGCTTCTTCGAGATGTTCGACATCGCGAATATCCCTGCCGCGAAGAATCTCTTTACGCTCGCACAGGAAAAGCAGATCCGTCTCACACCACCGCCCAAGACGTTCCTCGAAGAAAAGCTCACGCTCGCGCTTTTGTGGAATCGCAATCTGCGTCCATTCTGGTTGCAGCAAATGGGCGAGAGCTTTTTCAAGCAATTGCTCCAAATCGTGCCTTACACGTGGATCATTGATCCCACGCCCTTACCGCCGAATGGTGCCTTTCCGGAATTGAATCTCACCGACTGGACACAGCTCAAAACGCTTTCGCAGAAGGAACGTGATTTGATTCTCAAAGTCTCAGGCTTTTCGGAGAATGCTTGGGGAGCACGCGGTGTTTCACTTGGTAGTGATATGTCCGTAGCGGATTGGAGTGTGGCGGTGGATGAAGCGATTACTTCAGCGGAAAAGAATCCCTTCATCTTGCAGCGCTATCACAAGCCCAAGGCGGTCGAGGCCAAGTGGTTTGATTTCAAGGCCAACGCAGTGCATGTTATGAATGGCCGGGTGCGCTTGTGCCCCTATTACTTTGTCCATGGCGATGGTGATGCCGCCCGAACGCATCTGGGCGGTACGCTGGCGACGATTTGTCCGGCGGATAAGAAGATCATCCACGGCATGGACGACGCTATCCTCGCGCCCTGCATGGCATGAGTACGTCCGAATATCTCCTGCTTGCTCTTAGTTCCCTCTTCGTCATCATGGACCCGATCGGCCTCGTGCCGCTCTTCCTCGCGATGACGCCCGGCGACACCGTCGCCCAACGCGTCCGAATGGCTCGGATGGCCGCCATAATCGCAGCTGCAGTGTTGATGGTTTTCGCGCTCGGCGGACAATGGGTGTTCAAGCTGCTGGGCATCAGCCTGCCTGCATTTCAGATGGCCGGGTGTGTCGTGCTACTGATCATCGCACTGGATATGTTAAAGGCCCAGCGATCACAAGTCAGCCCGGAAGAAGCGCAGGCCGGAATGGCCAAGGATGATATCGCCATCACGCCACTCGCGATCCCCATGCTCGCGGGTCCGGGAAGCATCACTACCACCATGCTGATGCAGAGTCGCGCAGAGAGCTGGCCGCAACACATAGGGCTGTATGTGGTGATTGGCGTGGTGTGTTTCTCCGCTTATCTCATCCTGCGCTGGGCAGCGCATGGCGCTAAACGGCTAAGTCCGCTGGTGATGAAAATCGTCCAGCGTCTGATGGGGTTGCTGCTGGCCGCGATCGCGTTTCAATTCCTCATCAACGCGATCAACGAACTGAGACAAGGAAGCTGACCGATCACTTCGGCAACGGCGGGAAATCAGCAGGTTGGATCTGGCTGTTGATCTCCATTTGCACGGCTTGGGCGGTAGGATTGATGTTCGGAGCCGCAGCAGGAGCTTGATGGCTGGCGCCATTGCCGCTGGAATTGATGCGTAACGGCCGTGAAGGAATGGTCCTGGGCGTAGCGGTATTCCCGCCCGCCCCTGTGCTCATCGAGTTGATGGCGGAATTGTTCGGTGCCGCAGGCAGAGCAGAACTCACCGGAGCTGCCGTAGTGCTTACTGCAGGTGCTGTCACCGGCACCGGCGGAACACCTCCAAGAGTGCCCGGCAAAACCGGACGCCCTGGCAGAGGAACAGGAACAGAAGCAGCCGCTGATACTGACTGGATACCATGCGTATCAAAAGAAATAATGGAGGGCACCCCTCGGTTCTTGATCCGTGCCTTGCCAGTCTTGGGAATGATCTCAGTCACCTCGATACCGGCCATGCGCTCATTCTCTGCCAGAGTCAGATATTTCACCGGATCTTTCTCTCCGGGAGTTGTCACCTTTAGATAAAGCAGTTTCCGGCCGTTGATGCTGGTGATGCCAGTCATCGCGATATTGGAAGGCGCCGCCTCTTCTTTAGGCGGTTCGACCGGCTTAGGCGCTTCAGGCGGCTTCAGGCCAAACGCATTGCGCGTCACGATATCTGCATACGGATTAGCTGGTGCCTCCAATGCAAATACTCCTGCACCGCTCAGCATTAATGTGCTGAGAGTGACCGCCGTAAGTGCCTGACTGATAAATGGTCGCATACTTAAAATCGCGCTATGGATAACACCATGAGCGGGCTTTAGTTGCTAAATATACACCTCCGCCTTGCAAAAGGGAAGCCGTCCTTTTGAGAAACCCGCCACCTCGGCATCCTCAATCGCTAATTCCCCTGTCTGCGGTATGGGCTTGGATATAAGCGGCTTTTGCAATTGCAAATTGGATGTTGCAGTCACCGGCATAGATTGACCTTCCGACTTCAACCCGTGCGTCGCAAACGTCAGCACCATCGGTTGGCCGTTATGCGTTATCCTCACCCGCTCCTGCTTTAGGTCAATCTCCTGCACCTCAATGCCATTCGTTCTTTCCTGCTCGCCCAATTGGAGATACTTCGCTTCCTTCTCTCCCTGCTTCGTCACACTCAGAAACACCTGCTTCCGCCCCTCCACCTTCACCATCCCGCTCAACACGATACTGGACCTCTCCACCGGCGCGAGTGGCAATTCCACCTTCGTTTCCACCACCAGCTCCTTCAGCTTAAACGCATTCTTGGCCACGATCTCCTGATACGGATTATCCGCATTCACCACAGACATCCCCATCACCAAGACCAAACCGATCTTAACAGCACTATGCTTCATCATTCCTTCAAACACCGCTCCGCCCTTTCCGTTTCGCAATACAAAAAAAGCCGCCCGCGATGAAGCGGACGGCCTTTCGCAGTTTCCTCCTGCTTAAACCTTAGTAAGACGCCTGCGCGCCCTTGATCGTGCGCTTCTGCATCCACGGCATCAGGGAGCGCAGCTTGGCACCAGTCTTCTCGATCGGATGCTTCTCGCCCGCCTTCAGCAACGCGTTATAGCGCTTGTAGCCGCCCTTGTATTCGGCGACCCAGTCCTTCGCGAACTTCCCGTTCTGGATCTCTTTCAACGCCTGCTTCATGCGTTTCTTCACGCTCGCGTCGATGATCTTCGGACCGACCGACACATCACCCCACTTCGCCGTCTCCGAGATCGAGAAGCGCATGCCGCTAATGCCGGACTCGTTCATCAAGTCCACGATCAGCTTCAGCTCATGCAAGCACTCGAAATAAGCCATCTCCGGGGAGTAACCCGCTTCCACGAGCACTTCGAAGCCAGCTTGCACCAGCGCGCTGCAACCACCGCACAGCACCGTCTGTTCGCCGAACAGATCCGTTTCCGTCTCTTCCTTAAAGCTCGTCTCGATGACGCCCGCGCGGGTGCCGCCGATGCCCTTCGCCCAGGCCAGCGCGATCTTCTTCGCATCCTTGCCCGGGTTCTGATAGATCGCGATCAACGACGGCACGCCTTTGCCTTCCGTGTACTGCCGGCGCACGATGTGACCGGGGCCCTTCGGCGCCACCAAGATGATGTTCACATCCTTCGGCGGAACGATCGTCTTGTAATGGATCGAGAAACCATGGCTGAACAGGAGCGTTTTGCCCTTCGTCAGATTCGGCGCGATGTCCTTCTCGTAGGCTGTCGGCTGCTTCGTGTCCGGGATCGCCACCATGATGACGTCCGCGCGCTTCACCGCTTCACCCGTCGTGAAGACCTCGAAACCCTTTTCCTTCGCCACCGCGATGGATTTGCTGCCCTCGTACAGGCCGATGATGACCTTGCAGCCGCTCTCTTTGAGATTCAACGCGTGCGCGTGGCCTTGGGAACCGAAGCCCAGCACCGCGAGCGTTTTGCCTTTGAACACGCCTAAATCAGCGTCCTTATCCGTATAGACTTTTGCCATATTGTTTCTAACTGTTAAAAGAGTTGAGTAAGTGATTGGTTAATTGCGCTTCAACGCGATCTTGCCCGTCCGCGCCAGCTCCTTGATGCCGAAGTTGCCCATCAATTCGATGAACTTCTCCACCTTGGATTCATTGCCCGTGATCTCGATTGTCAGCGTCGCGGCCTGCACGTCCACGATCTTCGCGCGGAAGATATCCGTGATCTGCATCACCTCGGCGCGCGCCTTGGAGTCCACTCCGACTTTGACGAGAACCAGTTCGCGATCGATATATTCGTCGTCCTTGAAGTCATAGACGGCCAATACATTCACCAGCTTGTTAAGCTGTTTGACGATCTGCTCCACCGTGGCTTCGTCACCACGCGTCACGATTGTCATCTGGGACTTGGCCGGGTCCTGGGTCGGGCCGACGTTCAACGTATCGATGTTGTAACCGCGGCCGCTGAAAAGGCCCGTCACACGCGTCAACACGCCGAACTTGTTCTCCACCAACACGGAAATGATATGTCGCATATCTACAGATACCTGTCGCTTACCACTGCTGCTCAAACGCCGTCGTCAGAACTTCTTCTGCCCGATGAACGCCTCTGGTCACTTCGATGCTTTGCCTGCCAAAACTAAAAACCCGCATCCCGTGGGGGAATTGCGGGCGGCCTGCGAGCATTTGGGACCAAAAGCCTCGGGCCGCGTTAGTCGGCTACGACTACGCTGACCGGCAAAGCTACATTGGTCCGCAAAAGCATCGGGCGCGAACACTAGCAACCTCCCCAACCTCCGGTCAACAGACAATTTCAACACAGACAATCGTCATTCATTCTCGTCCTCGATTTCCCCCATACTGCATAACCTAATAGACCATTAGTCCTATTAGACCTATCAGTCCCATTCCCTATCTCTGAACGTTAAACATTGGAAGTTGGACGTTGAACGTTTCCCCGTCCCTCTTTCATAACTCATACCTCATAATTCATACATTCCCCCGAAGCAGCCTTCCCATCTCGTCCAGTCAACGTGACACTCCACGATGGCATCCTGTCCTGCGGCACTCTAGCTACCAGTCCACACCCACCAGATCGAAACCCTCGCCAGCCACTCCAATAGCCTAATCGTCGTCATTCTCGTCCTTCGTCAGACTTGGACAAAAGCAGAGTCATCGGTCTTCGCGCGCCCCAGTTCGCCTCCCGGTGCAACCGGGCTGAAAACTGAACACTGAAAACTTTCCAACTCCATCGTCCGACGATGGCTCAAGGAACTATGTCAAAGAGCAATG
>DASWYF010000008.1 GCA_036405135.1 Verrucomicrobiia bacterium
AGTGCCGCTTCAAACGGCCCGGCCAGTTCTGGACGCCCAAAGGCATGCGCCATCTGGCCGCACTCTCCGAGGCACGCCATAATCACCACTGGGATCAACTCTGGTTCACTACCTAATCGGGGGCAGTGTCAAGATGCGCCCTACCCGAGATGATGGTATTGTTTGATGTTTCCACAGGATGAAATGTGCGCTATCTAAGTGCTGACCATGGCACAAGGCGTATCCGTTGTCAGGTTGGAATTGGAAGATTTTGAGCGATACACAATCCAGCAAACAAGCACGCCCGCTGAAACTCCGGCTGGCGACGTGGCTCTTTCCGCCTGCGGGCCTGGTGATGACGTGGCGTGAGCCGGTCTCTCTTGGTCGCAAGCTGTTCAGCACCTTCGGCATCGCGCTTTATTCCGTCGTTTACCTCGCTCTGATCCTCACCGTGTTGGTGAAGGCCAAGGTCGTCTATGTGGAGTGGCAGGGCGGTTTCCCGCCCAAGATCACGCGCAAGGTGACTTTGCCTGACTACGACGCCGTGGAGCGCAGCCGCGCCTCCCAATCCAAATCCGCTCCCGCCTCCACCAACGTCACCGAACGCACTGGCTCCACCTATTGGACCGGTTTCCGTGGCCCGTTGCGCGATGCCCATTACACCGAGCAACCCATCCTCACCGCTTGGCCGCCGGGCGGCCCGAAGGTTCTCTGGCGCCAACCCATCGGTGGCGGTTACGCCTCCTTCGCCATCGCGAACGGTCTCGCTTACACCATCGAGCAACGTCGCGAGAAAGAAGTCGTGGCTGCTTACGACATGGAGACGGGCCGCGAAGTCTGGTCGCACAGTTACGTGGGCAAGTTCGAGGAGAGCATGGGCGGTGAAGGCCCGCGCGCTACGCCCACCTGGCATGACGGGAAGATCTACGCCCTCGGCGGGGAAGGGGACTTTCATTGCCTCGATGCCCTCACTGGCAAGGTTCTCTGGAAGCGCAACATCCTGCACGATGCCAAGTCCTCTCTCCTCATGTTCGGCACCGCCTACTCGCCCCTCATCGTGGAGGATAAGGTCATCCTCCTGCCTGGCGGCGAGAACGGTTGGTCCATCGTCGCTTATAATAAGGACACAGGAGAAGTCCTATGGCACACGCAAGATGACAAGACCGCTTACACCTCGCCCGTTCTCGTGGAACTCGCTGGTCAACGCCAGATGCTCGTCGTCTCCGCCACTCGTGTGAAAGGCGTCGCCGTGGAAGACGGCAAACTCCTCTGGGAATTCCCTTGGAGCGTCAGTTACGAGAATTCCATCGCCCAACCCGTCCTCCTTGGCAAAGACCGCCTCATGCTCACCGGCGGTTATGGAAAAGGCAGCGCCGCCATCCAGGTCACCAAGGAAGGTGATAAGTTCGCCGCCAAAGAACTCTGGCGAAACAAGTTCCTGAAGAACAAATTCACCAGCTCCATCTACCATGAAGGCCACGTCTATGGCCTCGATGAAGACATCCTCGTCTGCCTCGATGCCGAGACAGGCAAGCGCGTCTGGAAAGATGGCCGCTACGATTACGGCCAGATCCTCCTCGCCAGCGGCCACATTATCGTCCTCTGCGGCGATGGCGACCTCGCCCTCGTAAAAGCCACCCCCGAGAAGTGGACCGAAGTCGCCCGCAACCCTCTCCTCGAAGGCAAGACCTGGAATCACCCCGCCATCTCCGAAGGCAAACTCCTCGTGCGCAACGCCGTAGAAATGATCTGCCTCGACCTGCGCATCAAGCCGTAGCCCTATTCCCAACGTAGCCGTCGAAGTGATGAGGCGGAACTAACTCTTTTCCAATCGTCGTTCCTCTAAGCCGTAGCAGCTTGATGTAAATCGGCACTTGTTGATCCTGTCAAAAATTCCTCCCTCATTCGCTTGACCCCATTCGGTTGAAAATCTCCCCCTGTCTGTTCGTGTATTTTGCGTTTTTCGCGATTCATCTCCCCGTCCCGTAAAACGCCATTTCCCCGCTTGCAAGTCCCGTCCACCAGCGTAATTTTTAGTCACCATCACACAACCTCTGAAGACACCTGCTACAAATCATCGACTCCCTTGGCTTTCACTTGGGCTGCTGTTGCTCTTGCTCACACTGGCACCCTTTGCCATGAGCCTTCCGCCCGCCTTGTACAGCGGCACGGACGCGCTCGAGCCTCTGCGCATCATTCTTGTTCTCCTTGGCCTCGCCACCGCCATCACTGCATTTGTTGAGCTGATCCTGATGGCCCGGCATAACCGTCGGGATTATGTCGCCCTGTCAACCTTTGCCGCCATATTTATCGCCTGTGCCGTCGTTGGGTGGCGTAACTATCCCTATTGGACCATGGGCGTGTATCAGGTATCCATCGGCGCCTTCCCGCCGATGATTCAAGACCCGAAAGGGCTGATTCCCATGACGTGGATCGGTGACCTTTGGCGGATGCCCGTGATATTGCTTTACTTGCTCGGTTACGTTGCCATCCCGTTATTCTCGGTCGCAGTTCTTGCCGCCTTTTGGCGTCGCCGATTTGCCGCTGGTATCGTCACCGCGGTGGGCATCGTCATAACACTCGTTTTCACGCAGGGATTTTCCCCTCACTACTACATCTGGTTGATGGATTGAATCCATCGGCGCTTTGATGTGCTTTATCCCGCCTGTTAATCAAATGGGGGCCAATCAACTCACCCACAGAGCGTCAGCCTCCGGCCCGGCTCGAGACCACAGCTAAAAGACCCGCCCCCCTCGTTCTGTAGGCCTGCCGGTGCGACCGGCTCTTTTGTGCTTCTTTGTGGCCCTCGAAACTTATTCCCAACTCACCCCTCCCATATTACTATCCATTCAACAAGTGAACCCCGAACCCCACAACCCGCCTGAAAGCAGACTGGCCAAAATCAGCACTGTATTTTGGAGCTATTCCCTGGCTGTGGTGCTCGCGTTTTGCCTGTCCATACCATCATCGCTCTTCTTGCTGTTTGCGGGCACTCCCATCTGGTTGATCAGTGCCATCACCGGCTTTGTCGGCGTCTTCTTTTCCAGTTATTGCGTGCCCCGTTCTTCGCGATGGTTTTGCGCCATGTTCTTATCCATTCCGGGCGCAGGATATTATTATTTCCGCTTTATCAGACGGCCTGCCAGCGATGCCGTCATTCTGCCCGAGAACTCATTGATGACACTGGCTCTTGGGAGCACCGCCGCCGTCGTCATACACCTGTTCTGTCGGTGGTCTGGAAAAGAGGGCCAGCTAGCCGAGATTATCACTCCCGCCGTGGTGAGTGATAAATGAAATTCGACCACTATGCCTTTTACCAGCGCTCAAAGAACGCAGTTCATTGAATTGCTTCAATCACGTGGCTGGATATTTGAGGGCGGCACGATTTGGTCACCCAATCGCGGGCTTTGGTTTGATGATTCTCATTTGTCACATTGGAGTCCGGCGCAGATGCGCGACATATTCATCCAGAGATCGGTTCGTCTTGCCAAGGCCCAGATCGGCGATTGGCAGACATGCAGTCGTGAGAATGAGGAAGCTGGGTTAACTGCTCGCAATCCCCTTACCACTACGTGGTTTTCTTTCTTCCCATTCCACTACTCTAGCGCACTATCCTGTTTATGAAGGCTCTGAGATTTCCCCGCCTCAAAACCCTGTTGATCAGCTTGGGCTTGCTGTGCCTGACTGCGGTCGTGTCCTTGGGGGCGCTGTTATATTGGATTACCGGCCCCGGCTACTACGCTGAGTTGAACGCCGTGAAAGCCGAGTTGGAGCGGATGCCTAACGTGAAAATACTGGAGTTGAACGGAGTTCACGACCTGACGATGGAAGAGATCTGGACGCGCATAGACATCGCGGACAAAGGTGAGATGGGATTTTTCGAATTGGATCGCGATTCCTTCCAGCAGACCCAGAACCTGCGCCTGACGTCCATCGGCCCTTACAGTTTTCGGACGCGCCAGTTGGTAGGAGATCGGGAGTCGTATGGTGGCGATATTGAGATTGGCCCTTCGTCACCCATTCCGGCGGTTCGAAGCTTGGGGATTACCAGTGTTCAGTCGGCCGTGGCGCACTACGACAAATTGCTTGCACTTGTCTCCACATGGCCGGTCACAACGAACGACTGGCCGAGTGGTTGGCCGCCCAAAAAAGGTGAGTGGTCAAAAAAATCAGACGAGGAGATTCATTTCGCGGATTTGCCGCACGGTGATTACTATTTTAGCCTGAAACAATGAGATCGCAGAGCGGCGTCCGCACCACTCCTTTCTAGGGCTGAAAACCCGCCTCATCCGTCACCTTACACGACCTCTCCCCGTGCTCCAACGGAGCTCCGTCCCAAAGCCCAACCTTGTTCCGTGCCTAACTGGACTACGTTGGGTTAACCGCCCGCAATCTCCCAACCACAACGTGGTTGCGTCCTTCCCGATTTCCTCCACCCTAACCCCAAGGCATGACCACCGAACGAAAAAAAGACCTTAAGCGCCGTCTTCAAAAGGCGCGCTTTCCCCGTCGTTCAGCGGCCAAGTTCACCGATGAGAACGATCACAATCCGGAGATCCTCCAAGACTGCCCGAAATGTCACGGCTGCGGGCGTATTGATGAACTTTCCACCCGCCCCGATGGCACCAAGATTCGCACTCTGAAGTCTTGTTCCGCTTGCCGAGGCACCGGCACCACGGGTGAGGTAGAGCGTTATTTCCTCACCGATGATCCCGAAGTCACCGCCATCGCCACGCCGACTGGCCGGCTGACCTGTCCCAAATGCGGCTGGCATTTCACCACCAATGACCCCAATCGCTGGACCGGCCGCCGCCACATACGTTGCGGCCAAAAAATCAAAATCACGACCACGAATGCGCCGTCCTCGTAGCGCAGGTTGGTCCCCGCGACTGCGGGATCGCCGACTGGCTGTCGGCAGGCGCTAAATATTTCACCACACCTCACAAAACGTGACATCTCCCCGTGCCTAACGGGACTAGGTTGGGTAACCTCCCGGCAATCCCCTAACCACAACGTGGTTGCGTCCCTATTCGTTGCTGAATACATTCTCATAACGAGGCACCCAATCGCATGCGCTGCTTAAATCTCGTTAACGAACATGGCTAAAAACACTCTCTTTGCCTATTTCCTCGGGAATGATTTCACCCAATTCGACGCCTTGTTCGTGACTCATGCCAATCAGTTCATTCCAGGCCGGACATGGATTTGCCCTGATGTTAGGGCCGTCAATCAAAGGAGGACCGCCAGCGACGGTGTACCTGAATGGGAACTCGGGCTCAACCTTGACCTGCCTGATCCATATCAAGAACCCTTCGGTTGGTTTGCGGATGTTGAAGAGATCGTTATTTTCTGCCTTGCCTGCCGGGCCGAGTTTCAACATGACATGGTCGTTGGCATTTCTGACAATGAACGGCACTACAGCGAGGATATAATCGAGATCACGGCTGAACCGCCAGACCTTGATTACCTCCGCAATTTCATCGGCAACGCGCCACCTAAGAATCCAAGCTCCTAGTCGTAGTTCTGACTGGTGATCAGCGTTCACGTAATATTTCAAAGGGCCCATGCTCAAACCCGAAGATATCGAAATCCAAATAGGTCGGGGGCAGGGCGGTGACTTCATGTTTGTCATCCACAAACCCACCGGCATCCGTCGCAGCGCCGGCCCGCCCCTTCCCAAACCCGGCAAAGTCTCACGCGAGCTACTCGCTGAGATCGAAGCCGAGATTGTGGAGAAAGGGCTGATGCTATATGGTCTGCCCAATCCAAAGAATTGATCATGGAGCCCGTTGCAACCATCTCGCCACCGCGTGCATCAGCGAAAACCATATTCATGGGCTTTGGATTAATCGCACTGCGCATGGTCGGCATGTTCTTGGTGGCCGTGACAATGCCACTGGCCCACGAAGCTTATGGAGAGGTTTATACCGGTAATGGACAGCAGGGAGCGGGAATCATCGCGGTGTTTGGGATAGTCGGGTTTATGGCCGTGATCTTCTACATGCTCACGGCCACTGTCGCCCATCTCTTGGTCATGAAGAAAACGATGCAAACGAAACTCTGGGTTGAAGCAGGCATCTTGCTGATTTTCATTAGCGGGCTCGCCTATCTTGGCATCACCGCGCATTACTCCTGAAATAGAAAGAAGAACAACGTGGGAGAAACCAAGGACACATTCTCATTGAAAGAACTCCTGCTGGCATTGCTCGTCGGTGCCGGGGCGGTCGTCGCCGTTTACCTCATCTCGTTTCTGCTCCTGCTGGGCGCGCTTACCCTCCTGACCGATTGGGGATGGCTGCCCCGAATCTTCCTCTCGCTTGCCTGTGCGTACCCACTCATCATGACCCTAGACCTCTTCACCGATTTCAAAGACTGGCGTCGCCGCAAACTCGCCTTGAAACAGTGGGATGAACGGCGGAAACGCGGTTTTTAGCCTCATCTCTTTGCAGTTGAGTGGGTTATGGATTATTTCTCGTGATGAACCCCCAGAAATATTCCTTAAAAATCTTCAAAACAAAGGTTGACTCCACCTGTGGTTATGGTTGTATCTCCGTCCTTTTTGATAGGGAAACGCTATGTACGCAGTAGTTGAATCTGGCAGCAAACAATATCGCGTCGCCGCAGGTGACACGCTCGAGATCGAGCGCGTGTCCGTGGACGCCGGCAAACCATTCACTTTTGACCGTGTCCTCCTCGTGGCCAAAGACGGCCAAGTGCAGGTGGGCGCTCCGACCGTCGCTTCCGCCACGGTCACCGCTGATGTGGTGGAACACATCCGTGGCGAAAAGAAAATCGCCTTCAAGATGAAGCGCCGCAAGGGCTATCATCGCAAGGTGGGTCATCGCCAAGAACTCACGGTCGTCAAGATCAACGCAATCAATCTCTAAGAAGTTATGGCACATAAGAAAGGTCAAGGAAGTGTACGTAACGGCCGCGACAGCGTATCCAAGCGCCTCGGCGTGAAGCGTTACGGTGGCCAGGTGGTGAACGCCGGCACGATCATCGTGCGCCAGCGCGGTTCCCGCTTCGAAGCCGGCAAGAACGTCGGCATCGGCAAGGACTGGACGCTCTACGCGCTCATCGACGGCCTCGTGAAGTTCGACAAAGACAGCACCCGCGTGAACATCGTTCCCGTGGAAGCTGCTGCCGCGAACTAATCGCAACCCCATTTCACGGCGAGGTGCGCGTCACCTCGCCTTTTTTATTTTAGATGACAGGCGGGGGCGCCTGTCCGACTTAATGGCAGCCGGGGGCGGCTGCCCCACTATGGGAAGCATTGCGCGCCATTGCGCAACGTGACAATTCCGGCATAGTGTTACCGCAGTTCCGTTATGTTTGTAGATCAGGTCAAAATTTTCGCCCGCGCCGGTAAAGGCGGCAAGGGTTGCGTGGCGTTCCATCGCGAAGCTTACATCACCAAGGGCGGTCCCAGCGGTGGCAATGGCGGTCGCGGCGGCGATGTCATCATTGAGGCCGATCACGATCGTAACAACCTCATCGAGCAATACTACAAGCCCCGCCTCCTCGCCGAACACGGTGAAGCAGGCATGGGCAAGGGCATGGACGGCCATGCGGGCAAAGACCTTATCATCAAAGTCCCCTGCGGCACGATGATCTGGCAACTGCCCGATACCGAAACGCCCATCGATACCAAGTCCGTCGCTCCCGTAAGCGAAGAGGATGAAGACGAGGAGGACGAGGAAGAAGAAGCGGCTGATGAAAAGAAGTCTCCTCAGCCGATGAAGCTCGCCACCGCCTCGCGTCAGCCCATCCGCTATCAAGGCAAGGAACGCGCCATCGAAATTTCTTACGATGACGAGGATGAAGACGCCCCGCGCAAGCTGAGCGATCAACACGCCGCCGCGAGCATTGAAGGCGCCGAACTTGTCGCCGATCTTACTGAGCACGGCCAGCGTTTTATCCTGTGCAAAGGCGGTCGCGGTGGTTTGGGCAATCGTAACTTCGCCACCTCCGCGCGTCAGACGCCGCGCTTCGCCCAACCCGGTGAAGTCGGCACGGAAGGCAATTATCTTTTCGAGCTCCGCACCATGGCGGATGTCGGCCTCGTCGGCTATCCGAACGCAGGCAAGTCCACCTTGCTCACCGCCATTTCACGCGCTAAGCCCAAGGTCGCTCCCTATCCCTTCACCACACTGCATCCGCAGCCGGGCATCGTGGAGTTTGCGGATTACAAGCGCATCACCGTTTGCGACATCCCGGGTATCATTGAGGGCGCGCATAACAATGTGGGCCTCGGTCACGAATTCCTGCGCCACATCAAGCGCTGCAAAGTCCTCGTGATCCTCCTCGACATGGCGGGCAGCGATGGCCGCGAGCCATGGGATGACTACAAGCAGGTGCTCAGCGAGCTGGACCTCTACGACCCCGAGATGCTGGAGAAGCCGCGCATCGTCGTCGCGAACAAGATGGACGAACCGCAGGCCGAAGAGAATCTCAAGAAGTTCAAACGCAAAGTCCGCAAGGTGACGGTGCTGCCGATCGCCGCTGCGTTTGACGAAGGCATCGAGAAATTCAAGCAGACTATCCGTGAAGCGGTGGAAGAGGCTTCCATCGAAGAGGTTAAGGAATAATTTTACCCTGTTGTTAACTCGCTATGTTGAAAGCTGGCATCGTAGGTCTTCCCAACGTCGGAAAATCCACCCTGTTCAACGCCGTCACCCGCACCCGCAAGGCGGAAGCGGCAAACTATCCCTTCTGCACCATCGATCCGAACGTCGGCATCGTGACGGTGCCGGATGAACGCCTTGCCGTGTTGAAGGGCATCGCGAAGACCACCGTCGTCATCCCGGCCGCGATCGAGTTCGTGGACATCGCCGGTCTGGTGAAAGGCGCGAGCGCCGGTGAAGGTCTTGGCAACAAATTCCTCACGCACATCCGCGAGGTGGACGCCATCGTGCAAGTCGTGCGCTGCTTCGAGGACGCGGACATCCATCACGTCGCCGGTTCTGTGGACCCGGTGCGCGATATCGAGACGATCAATACGGAACTTATCCTCGCGGATCTCGAATCCGTGAAGAAACGCCGTGAACGTGTGGCCAAGGATGCCAAGCGCGGTGACAAGACGGCGCTCGCCGAAGACGCCGTGCTCGCAAAGATCGAACCCGTGCTGGACAGCGGCAAGCCTGCTTTGACCGTTACGCTGACCACGGAAGAAAAAGTCATCGCGAAGTCATTCTTCCTCATGACGGATAAGCCCACCATCTTCGCGTGCAACGTGAAGGAGAGCGATCTCGCCACGGCGGACACGAATCCTTACGTGCTGAAAGTGCGCGAGTATGTGAAGACGCATCTGGCCTGCGAAGCCACCGTCATCAGCGCCCAGATCGAAAGCGACCTCATCGACCTCTCGGCGGAAGAAGCCGCGGAATTTCTGAAAGAACTCGGCGTAAAAGAATCCGGTGTGGGCGGCCTCATCCGCGCCACCTATGCGCTGCTCGGCTTGCGCACCTACTTCACCGCCGGTGAAAAAGAAGTGCGCGCCTGGACCATCCACGTGGGTAACACCGCCCCTCAAGCGGCCGGTGTGATTCATAGTGATTTCGAACGCGGCTTCATCAAGGCTGAGACTGTTTCCTACGCCGATCTCGTGGCTTGTGGTTCTGTAGCTGCCGCCCGTGAAAAGGGCCTCTACCGCATGGAAGGCAAAGAATACGTGGTGGAAGACGGCGACGTAATGCTCTTCAAGTTCAACGTATAAACACGTCCGATATTTTCAAAAAGCGAAAGCGTGGAATTATTTTCCGCGCTTTTTGCTTTTACTCAGAAAAGAAATTTCTGATTCAAAATGGAACAAAGTTCGTCAGATTCCATTGCCCATTCTGTTGCCGGTATTCCAGATTCAGCCAGATAGTTCTAATATTTCCGGTGCGGATGCCTTTGACTTTGCTGACCACTTGATACTGAATCGAATCCGATCTTAGTTGAGTCGATTTGATGACATGAAAGAGGGTATACTCCTGCATATCTTCAAAGTTCCATTGCAAACCATCATTGATAGATTTTCCTAGCAAGTCTTGCTGCATTTTCGTGGCAGGGATTTCCACTGCGCCAATTTTTTTTAGCGCTGAAGTCGTTGGCAGTTTGAATGTGCTGATGGGTGCAAATTCACGGGCATATTTCTTGGTAAGATTTAATCTTAGCTGCATTTCATCCGCTTTCAGCCGGGAAACCTGATTTCTTACGTCCATAGCCTGCCGGTAGATTTGCTGCACACGTGGTTTGATTGCATCCAGCGCGCCACCTTTGCTGGAGAGCTGTTCGCGCAATGCGTATCCCAAGGCATCATTCCCTTTGTCGCTATGCTTGAGAGTGCTAAACAAGAAATCTAAAAGCAGATTATCTCCGCTAAGCAATTCTTTGCTTTGGAGGAGCAAACTTGAATACTCATTCAAAACGATGACGCCTTCAGACTTGGCCTTCATATAGGACGCTGAATACTGTAGAAGCTCTGGATCGACATTCAGTGCGGGTAGGGCAGCTATTTGCTGGCAGGTTTTATCCAACTGGGTTGCGAGTTCAATTAATGCCTGTGCGGCTTTTTCGAGGGATTGAGGAGTAGGTTCAGTTTGCTTGAGATCCGCGAGAATTTGCTCGGCATCTGTTGCTCCGGCGGAAGCGTGCAGTTTTTTCCAGTATTCTTCTGTGGGACCGGCTTTGGCATTGCCTTTGTTGGCGGCTCTTAATCCCAAAGTGACCAAGACAATCAGGGTGCAAACAATCGACAGTTTTATCGCCAAGGCTCCGCATGATGATTTTCTATTCGATACCTGTGTTTTCATAGCCATCTCTGTTTTGTGGATGATTTGCGAAAACGCCTCAAACCTCCGTAGCCGGGTTTTGGTTGTTTCCGGCCTTCTACAGATAACAGACGAAATAAAACAAGCATTATTCAGTTGTTAAGTCATGCTAATTTCAATGTGTGTAAATGCCTTAATTTCAAGCTTTTGCCGAGGTGTTTAGGAGAAACAAAGCTTGCATCTATCTAGTTGCTGGCAAGTATATCGGCATGTCTGGGAGGTCGTACCACACCGCTTTGTTTTATTTGCTGTGCGCCATCAGCCTCTGGCTTGGTGTCGGGCTGGTAATTGCCCAAAGCACCATCCGTTACACCGCTGGTCCTGCTACTTCGTTCGCCATGCAGCCGGGTTTTTCCACGCCCATAGATTTTGACCGTGATGGCGAAGCCGATGTGAGTTTTTCCGGAGGCGGTTTTCTGTGTACAGCAGATGTTCCCACGAGCAGTTGCTCCATCAGTTACACTGGCATTCCCCTGTCCACGAACAGTCTGCTATGTGTTGGGGATCAATTCGCTGTCTTGTCTGCGGGCGCACTAATCGGAGATTCGACTGGAGACACCGCGTGGAGAGGCTATGCCAGTGCCAGCCTGGCGCGCTACCACATGAATCTCATACAGAATACGAATACCTGGCATGGGCCATTGAGCATCACGAAGGAAGGTTATCTGGGGGTGCAATTCCATAGTTCTTCGGGGAGACATTACGGCTGGGTGCGCGTGCGTTTGCCGTTACCTGCACAAAGTCCCGCTGAAATTGAACTCTCGCCCGTCATTTTGGATTGGGCATATGAAACCCAACCAGACACTGCCATCAAAGCGGGTGCGATGCCCGTAGCCGCGATCACAGTTCCTAAGATCGTTCGCCCTGAGAAACTGCGCATCGATTGGGCGACGGAGATCGGGATGACCTACCAAGTGCAGTTCAAAGAAAAGCTTGAAGCTCCCGGCTGGAAGAACCTGGATATCTCCATAGTCGCTACGGGAACCAATGCGATTGTGGATGTGCCGATAAAAGGGGCGGTTGGCTTTTATCAGGCAGTGAAGGTGGAATAAGCGGGCTAGGTATCGGTGCTACTGCGTCCGCCCGAACTTCTTCTCCAATTCCTTGTAACTCATCTCAATCAGCGTGGGTCGCCCATGCGGACAGGTGTAAGGCATCGTGCAGCGGCGCAGGTCTTCCACGAGATTCTGCAATTCGGCCTCGCGCAAGGGATCGTTCGCCTTCACCGCATGGCGGCAGACCGTTTTCGCGATCATATCCTCGCCGAGCCGCATCGTGTTGATGCTTTGCCCGGCGGATTTCATGGCGTCCACGAGTTCCAGCGCGAAACGTCGCGTGTCCTTCACCTTCACGAATGGCGGCAGTGAATCTAACAAAAACGTTTTATCGCCGAACTCGCTTAAGCCTACGCCCAGCTTGTTCAATGTCGTAAGTTGATCGCGAACAAACTGCGCATCACGCGGCGGCAACTCTACCGTCTCAGGCAATAGCAGGCGTTGTGAAGGCGCTGGGCCAGACTCCAATCGCTGCAACATCTGCTCATAAAGAATCCGTTCATGTGCGGCGTGCTGATCCAGCAGGACGAGACCTTTATCCGATTCCAGCACGACATAGAGACGGCCAATCACGCCTACGAGCCGCAAGGGCACGGAGAGCAGGGGACGTGGGCCGGTTGGCTGGCCGGAAGGCAACGCGGGTTGCGGCGCAGAAGCTAATGGCGTGATGAGCGGCGCAATCGGCTCCGCAGGACGCACTGGCTCCACAGGCACTACACGCTGTTCCGGTAATGGCGCTTGCGCTTTCTGCACACCCGCTACACTTCGCTCGATGGGCCAATCCGCAATCGGCTTGCTCGGCACTGGCACCGACAGTTTGGGTGGCGATTGCAGCTCCAGCGTCGTGGGCAAAGCCAGATGCCGCTGTTCTGCTTGCGGAATGACTGGCGCGGTGGGTGCAGTCTTCACTTCCGCCACTTGCCCTATGCCTGTGTGATAACGCAGCAGTGTTTCTCGGATGGCTTTCGTCACCAACTGCCGCACATTCCTCTCGCGATGAAACTTCACCTCGCGCTTGGCCGGGTGAATATTCACATCCACCTCCGCCGGGTCTACTTCGAGGAAGAGGCAGCAAACCGGGAAGCGACCCTTCATCAACGCGTTGTGATAGCCTTCCATCAACGCGTGATTCAGTCCGCGATTCTCCACGGGACGCTGGTTTACGAAAACATTCTGATCCTCACGCGTGCTGCGCGAGACGCCCGGCGCACCGATGAAACCCCAGAGTCGTACGGTGGAATCGACAACGGGTTCATCCTCCATCACTTCACCCGCTGGCGCGAGGTGGCCGGTGAAATCGACTTCGAGCAATTCCAGATCGCCGCCGTATAAGGCGCGGAGGCGTTCGCCCAAAGCAGAGAGCTTGGAATCACCCGTGACGGCAGGATATTGCCAGAGCAGGCGGCCATTGTGGACGAGTGTGAAGGCCACATCCGGTCGCGCCAAAGCCGCGAGCGTGACGTAATGCTGGATGTGCGCGCGTTCGGTTTCTTCGGCGCGGAGGAATTTGCGTCTTGCGGGGAGATTGTAGAAAAGCTGGCGGACCTCGATGCTTGTTCCCGGAGCGCAACCGGCCGCTTTCACTTCCAGAATCTTGCCGCCATTGATGATGACTTGCGTGCCATCCACGGCATCGCCTTCGCGCTCACGCGTAGTGAGGGTGAAGCGGCTCACGCTGGCGATGGAAGGTAATGCCTCACCGCGAAAGCCCATGGTGCGGATGGAGGCGAGATCTTCAGCGCGCTGGATCTTGCTGGTGGCGTGGCGTTCCAGGCACATCAGCGCGTCATCCTTGCTCATGCCGATGCCGTCATCCGTGATGCGGATGAGGCTACGCCCGCCGGCTTGCACCTCGACATGGATGGCCGTGGCCTTGGCATCCAGCGCGTTTTCGACGAGTTCCTTCACCACGCTGGATGGGCGCTCCACCACCTCGCCAGCCGCGATCTGATTCGCGACATTTTCTGGCAGGAGGCGGATGCGGTTCATCGTTTAGGGTGAGCGGAAAGAACGCTGCTAAAACTTTTAACGGCTCAGCTGGATCGTGAAGGCGAAGACGGCACCTTTGCCGGGTTCACTGCGTGCGGTGATCTCACCGCGATGATCTTCGATGATGCGTTTGCAGATGGACAGGCCAAGGCCCGTGCCCTTCATTTTGCCAAAGGTGGCGAAGGGCTGGAAGAGGCGTCCGACGATCTCTGGGGAGATGCCTTTGCCCATGTCCTCGACTTCCGTGAGGATGTCCGTCTCTCGCACTTGGAATCGGAGGAAAATCTTGCCGCCGTTGGGCATCTCATCCACGGCATTGTTGATGAGATTGTAGAAAACGTGCGTGAGGCGGTGCGGGTCCATGAGGGCCAGCACGCGGGGCGGGGGAGTCTCGTAAACGATCTCCACGCCTTTTTCCTTCACCTCCGGAGAGACTTCGTCGATGAGGTTTTTGACGTAATTACCGTAATCCGTTCCGGCCAGAACGACGGCGGCTTGCGAACCTCGAGTGAATTCCAGCAACTCATTGATCATGTTGCTGAGACGATCTACCTGACGACGGATGCGGAACTGCGCGTTCTTGCGCATGTCCGGCGTGACGCCCTCCATGCTCACCATTTCGGAGGCAAGACTGATGACGTTCAGGGGGTTCTTGAAATCATGGACGATAGAGCGGGCGAAGCGACCGACCAATGTGAGCCGTTCCGCCTGCAACACTTCCTGGATGTAATGGCGATTGAACTCGCGCATCCGCAGGCTGAACTCGCGTACGAGGCTGACGGCGAGCTTGGGCGAATGCTCCAAGACGTTCAGGAGATTATCTCGGCGGATGAAAAAAGCGCGGGTATCAGTCTCGGCAGTGGCAGTGGCGGAACGAGGTTCCTCATCCAGCACGGCCATCTCGCCGAAGAAATCGCCTTTTTCGATCCGGGAGAGCACGCGGCGTTCGTTATGCCCAACGAGAGCAGACACTTGCACCGCGCCTTCGAGGACCACGTAGATGCCGTCACCGGGATCGCCTTCCTGAAAAACAGGTTGCCCGGCCTTGTAAAAACGCACCTCTGCTGTTTGCGCGAGAGACTGAAGCTCCTCGGCCAACAAATTGCTAAACTGCTTTGGACGTCTGCCGGATCCCATGTGCTGGTTGAGAGTCTAAGCCAAGATTTGGCTGGGTAAAGCTCTTAGAAGGAGTTTGAATGGAGAATTGCAAGAAAGCTGGGGAGGGTGGTTTTGACGGGTTTTTGAAACACTGCTACTGCCCGCTTGACGTCAAAGCCTCTGGTCGCTTAATTTCGTTGGCCCTGAGCGGTGGCTATAGCTCAATGGTAGAGCCCCAGATTGTGATTCTGGATGTTGCGGGTTCGAGTCCCGTTGGTCACCCCATCCTTTTTGAACGGCGGAATTCCGAGAGATCGGGATTCCGCTGTTTGCTTTTTGAATGAATTTTAAGGTGACGCGAATTACCGCGAATTGGGAGAGGGAGAAGACACAAGTTTTACGGATTGGCACGAATTAGAGAAGGGATGAATACTTGGAAAGGGGAATGGGAGGGTAATTCGCTTATGTTTCCATGTTTCTGCTGCTGGTTGGCGAAAGCCCCAAGATGACGTTAGTTCCGCCTCCGCACGTCGTCGGCTACGGATAAAAAAGCCCGCCACTTTTCAGTGGCGGGCGGTGAGGGGAGTCGTTGGACTGGCCAACGGGTTATCGCCTACGGCTGATCCTGCTGGATCACGCGGTAGTAGCGTCTCACGTTGCTGTCGGCGTTGGTGTCTTCGAACTGCATCGAGTTCGAACCGGGGGTGACGGTGCCGATGGTGGTCCAATTCACTAGGTCTGTGGAGGCCTGGATAAGGTGGACTTTGCCCGTGATGAGGCCCACGAACTGGAAGCGGAAGGTACCTGGCGCTTTTTCCGGTGCGGCGATACCGACGGTGCCCACGAGGATGTGCTGGACTTCCGAGACGTAAGCGCCACCCAGATTATCCTCACCACGCACGGTGACGTAGTAGGAACCAGCCGGCACATTCTGCCAGTTGTATTGGTAGGGTGGAGCCGTGAGCGTGGCGAGCACGGTGTTGCCGACCATGAACTTTACGCGGACGATCTTGCCATCTGCGTCCATCACGCTGGCTTGCAACATGATGGAAGCAGGCGCGGTATAGAACGCTTCACCGGAGGCCAGGCTGAGCAGCGGAACGGTCATTGTGCGACCGGGGGAACCTACCTCGTTGGCATCGTTGGCAGCAGCGAACGCGCCGTACAATCCGATGCTGCTCAAGCTGGTGAGGCTGACGTTATCGAGCCCGGCGGCGTTGTCGAAGGTCTTGAACGGTGCACTCGCGGAGGAGGCGCCGAAGGTGACACTCGCTTGCAAGATGCCGCCTGCATTGTAGATGTTCACGGCATCACCGCTGGTGCTCAGACCGATGCCGCCACCGGTGTAATTGCCGATCTGCAACGAAGCGGGAGGATTGGCGCCGAACCACGTGTTCAAGAACGAGGTCTTGATCGCGGCTAGATTGTCGCTCTCCAGGAAGATCACGGATTCGCCGGGGGCGATGTTGGTGATGCCATTCAGAGCGAGTGCATTGGCGAAGGAAGCGGAGCTGTCGTCCACCTTCCATCCGGCGATGTTGATGACACGCGGACTGGTGTTCGAGAGTTCGAACCAGTCGGCGGCGACCGGGCTGCTGCCGCTGGACCAAGGAGCCACTTCGGTGATGACGAGCTTGCCGGTGGTGCCCGGGGAGCCGGTCTCGCTCGTGACGGCACGTGCGCCGTAGCGGCCAGTGACACTGAGTTGCGAGATGGTGACGCCGTTCAGACCAGTGGCGTTATCAAAAGTGGCAAACGGTGCTGCCGAGGGTGAAGTGCCGAAGACGACTTTGGCGCGCAGCCGGCCGAGATTGTCATAGAGGTTCAAGGCATCGCCGCCGGTGCCGAGGCCGACACCGGAGCCGGTGTAATTGCCGATCTGCAAGCCAGTGGGAGCGTTACCGCCGAACCAGGTATTGATGAACGCGGTGCGGGCGGTGGCTAGGTTGGCTGTTTCTAGGAAGATCACGGATTCGCCTGGGGCGATGCTGATGATGCCGTTCAGGGCGACCGAGCCACCGAAGGACTCTGAGCTGTCATCGACTCTCCAGCCCTCGATATTGATCGGGCGTGCGCCGGTGTTCGAGATCTCGAACCAGTCAGCTCCAACCGGGCTGTCGCCACTGGACCAAGGAGCCACTTCGGAGATGATCAGCTTGCCGGTGGTGCCGGGGGAGCCAATCTCGTTGCTGTCATTCACAGCGGTGAAGGCGTCGTAGAGATTGACGGTGCTCAAGCGCGAGATGGCGGTGTTGTTCAAGCCTTCGGCATTGTCGAAGGTCGCAAAGGTGGGACCAGCCGGGGCAGCACCAAAACTCACACTGGCTTGCAGTGTGCCGCTGGCATTGTAGAGGTTCACGGCATCACCACCGGTGCCGAGCCCGATGCCACCGCCCGTGTAGCTGCCGATCTGCAGATTGGCGGGCGGTTGAGAACCGAACCAGGTGTAGAGGAACGTTGCCTTGGCGGCGGTCAGGTTGGCCGTCTCGATGAAGATCACGGATTCACCGGGCGCGATGCTGGTGATGCCGTTCAAGGCCAAAGCATTTCCGAATGAAGCCGAGTTGTCGTCCACTTTCCAGCCGGTGATGTCCACGGCGTTCGTGCCGGTATTGGTGACCTCGAACCAGTCGGCTCCGATGGGGCTGTTGCCGCTGGACCACGGGGCGACCTCAGAGATGATGATGCTCGGAGTGGAGGGCGTTTCATTCGTGACATCTGTCAGGGTGAGCGTGTAGCTGACGCTGGCATCAGGAGTCGCACCCAGTGTGGTGTCATCCACAGTGACGGTGACGGTATAGCTGCTCTTGGTCTCGAAATCGAGGGTGACGCCGGACTTGATGTAAAGTGCTGTGCCGATGATCTCGAAGGAGGCTACATCAGTGCCGGTAAGGCTCAAGGTGTTCACACCCAGGCCGTCATCCGTGACGACGATGTCCGCCACCTTCACGCGAGAAGAGGTGCTGGTGTTCTCCGGGAAGGAGCTGATCTGGTTGTTCAACACCATGGCGGTCGGTGCCTGGTTCGGAACGGTGGAGGGAGCGTAAACCCAGAGTTCGGGGAAGTTGATGTTACCGCCGCCGTTCTCGTTCACGATGTAAAGGATGCCAGCGCGATCCATAGTGAGGCCTTCGTGCTGCTGATTGGCCACGGTCAAGGTATCGCCTGGATCGGCGGTGATGGTGAGCGTGCTCTGGATGTTGCCGGCGCGGTCGATGTTGTGGATCTTGCCGTTCTCCTGGCTGAGCAGGAGCATGCGGCTGAAATCAGCGGTGCCACTCAACGAAGGGATATTCGAGAGCGCAAAGACATCGGCCACATCAGTGAAGCCGGTGAGCGCGGGGTCGAACAGGTTGATGGAGTTCGCGGCAGTTGGAGAGCCATTACTGGCGGTGCCGGCATCGAAATCAACCGTGGTGTGGAAGATGCCGATCGGATTGAGTTCTTTCAGCACGATGAAGCCGCCCGTGAGCGGATCCCAGGAAAGACCTTCGGTGCCTTCGTTCGGAGAGAAGGTGCCGAGCTTGACCGTTTTGGTGTTGGCGCGGGTCAACGTGGTGCCAGCGGCGTAAGTGAAGAGAACGAGTTGGCGATCGCGTTCTTCGCTCATGACGAACTGGCCGTTGCCCACGTAGGTGATGCCTTCCGGGTCATAGAAATCCGTGCCTTGCGGGCTGCTGCCGGTCGCGAGGGTCATGGTGTCGATGAGTTGGCCGGTCTTGGAGACTTGCACGATGGCGGTGCCGCCATCCGCAGTGATGAATAGGCTGTCAGTGTCCCAATTGTAAGTGACACCAGAAGCCTCTTGAGCGAGGAGATTGATGCCATTCGGAGGCGTGGTGCGCGTGGGCTCAGGCAACGAGTAACGGCCGACGCGCACGTAAGTGGATAGATCAATGGATTTCGGGCCAGCGTGGGTGGTGCCGGGAGAACCGACATCTGTAGCCGGAGCCACTGCGGTGAATGAGCCGAAGTTGGAGCCTGTGGCAAAGGTGTAACGCGGCGAAGCCGTGCCCGAAGTCGGCACCCAGATCAGGGCGACGGAATCTGCTGACCCACCAGCCGAAGGACCGGCATGACCGCCGGTGGAAGGATTGCCATCCTCTTTCGTGAAACCGGCTGCGGCATAGCTGAAGAAGAACAATTGATTGCCACCGCTATCGAAGAGGGTGATGCCGTCATTGCCGCCCAAGCCAGGTGCGCCGACGGATTGGATCACTTGCACCGTAGCGGGGAGATTCCACCAGGCGCGGAACACGGAAGGTGTGGCGGAGGTGAAGACGATGGACTCGCCGGGGGCGATGATGGTGCCATCCGGTATGACGGCGGCGTCATTGAATGATTTGCCGCTATCGTGCCAGCGATATCCGGAGAGATTCACGGAAGTAGCTCCGTAATTATAAAGCTCCCAGTAATCTTGTGAGCCAGCAGGTTTGTTGGCGCTTTGATTGGACTGGATCTCGGTGACGAGAAGATTGACATCGGCAGCGTGGATGGCCGCAGGCAGCAGGCCAAGGACCATGGCGGTCAGCGCGCCATACCATCGGGAGGAGCGGGATAGGCTGGATTTCATGCGTATGTGTTTTGATTCGGATGCTCGCTTGGGATTTTCACCAGCGTCTTCAAAGCAATGACGATGAAACCCAAGAGGTATTAGAATGCGTCCTGCGCGCCTCAGGACAAGGTGGGTAGTGTGAAGAAGAGGTTACGGAATGGAGACGATTCGGAGAAGGGGAGCAGGAAAGGGGCGAGGACGACGACGAGAACGAGAACGATTACGACGAGGCGATATGACTACATCACCATTTTTTAGAGCGCTTGCCACCCTTGGTCTTGGCCGGGCTGCTCATAGGCTTGAAAGCGCTGGGCCGGTTTTTGATCCAGCCGATGAACTTCGCCACCTCGGGATGCGCCTTTAGAGACTCCAACGTATTGTATTCGCGTTCGAGAACTTTTTCGGTGAAGAGATTGTGAACGTGATTGTGGCAAGGGCGGCAGATCCACGTGACGCGCTGTTTCACTTCCACGCGATCGAACTCGCGCTTGTTCCGCTTGTTCGCATGACGCGCCTGTGGGATGAGATGATGCTTCGTGAGCACACACTCCTCCCGTTCGCACAATTCACAGACGCCGATGCGGGGCATGGGCGGTTACGTTGCCGAAACTCCTATATCTACGCAAATCCCGAAAAATATTTACCCATTCTTTACAATTCTCAGCCAACTTTTCTGCGTGCGGGACGTTTCACTCTCATATATATGTTAGTGCAACCAACCAAACCGCTTATGAACTCGCTCATCCAGCCTGTGAACAGCCGCCGCCGTTTCCTTACCCAGCTTGGTCTGGCCGCCTCGCTCTTCACGGTGCCCGGTGCCTTTGCTGAAGAACTGACCCGCACGCCTGCCCAGACGGAAGGGCCTTTCTATCCGGACAAGCTGCCGCTGGATACGGATAACGACCTGATCATCGTTAACGACGCCACGACGCCGGGCGTGGGCGAGATCACGTGGTTGAGCGGGCGCCTGCTCGACTCACGTGGGGAGCCGATCCGTAATGCGACGATCGAGATCTGGCAGGCGGATAACAACGGGGCTTACCTGCATACCCGCACAGGCAATAAGGACAAGCAGGATAAGAATTTCCAAGGCTTTGGCCGGTTTGTCACCGGTTCCACGGGTGAATATCTGTTCCGCACGATCAAGCCGGTGCCGTATCCAGGCCGCACTCCGCACATCCATGTGGCGGTCAAGATGAAGGGACAGAAGAAACTCATCACCCAATGCTACATCGAGGGACATCCGCAAAATGAGAAGGACGGCGTCTTGCGCGGCATCAAGGATGCGAAACAACGCGCCTCGGTCATCGTGCCGTTCACGAAAGTGAAGGATTCCAAGATCGGCGAACTGGCGGCGAAGTTCGATATCGTGATGGGTTTCACGCCGGAGGCATAACCGTCACTCAACATAACTGTTTAGAACTTCCCAAGTGTAACCCGCTTGGGATTTTCTTTTTATCCGGCAGAAGCTAATCCCTATTGCTGGTGTTTTGAATCTGTCCGACAGAAAAGGCGTCTGAAACCTTACGCTGGCCTTGCGTCCCGTTTAGCTAAACTGATAGTAATGTTGCACATCGTCACAAAGCGGCATAAAATAGTCCGTATGCGTACGGTTTTGAGCGGGCTCAACCTTTAAAGACTTTTGAATCTTTTGAACCGGATATATCAGTCAGACTGGAGAAAATCGTCGTATCATGGTCTTTTGCTGCTGCTGGTGGCCGGACTGTTTGCCGGTTGTGGCGGCAAGAAGGATGATGCAAAAGGCAAGGGCAAGGATGGGCCATCCGCACCTTCGGGTCCGCCTCGGGTGGTGCAAGTCACCAAGGCTCAGATGCAGGGATTGGAACGTACGGTCGCTGCTGTGGGATCGCTTGCAGCCTATGAGCAGGCGACCTTGGGGGTGAAAGTGTCCGGGCGCATGCAGTCGGTGAGCGTGGACATCGGCACGCCGGTGAAAAAAGGACAGGTCATTGCCCAACTGGAGAAGCGCGAGTATGAGGTGAAGTTGATGCAGGCAGAAGCATTGCTTTCCCAGGCGCGCGCCAAGCTGGGCCTTTCTCTGCAAGGGGATGACGATGCCGTTGATCCGGTTCAGACCAGTGTGGTGCGTGAAGCAGCAGCGGTCTTGGAAGAAGCCAAGAAAAACCGCGAGCGTTTTCAAAAACTTTCCAAAGATGGAGTTTCCTCCCAGTCGGAACTCGAAACAGTGGAGGCCGCTTATGAAGTCGCCGTGAACCGCCAGCGGGATGCGATGGAAGAGATACGCAATCGCCAGGCATTGCTGGCGCAACGCCGTGCGGAAGTGGCCATTGCCAAACAACAGCTCGAAGAGACCACGGTCAAGGCACCTTTCGATGGATTTGTGCAGGAACGCCGGGCCACTCAGGGTGAGTATCTGATCGTGGGTGCGCCGGTTGCCACCGTGGTGCGCAGTGACATCCTGCGTTTGCGACTGGAAGTGCCGGAAAAGCGGGCTTCCTTGATCAAGGAAGGTCAGGATGTCCGCCTTACCGTGACCGGAGATACGAATATTTATCAAGGCGAGATCAAGCGTCTTAGCCCGATCGTCAACGACCTGAACCGCATGCTGGTGGTGGAGGCGGATGTGCCCAATCCCGGCCGCTTGCGTCCGGGTTTCTTCGCCCAGGCTGACATCGTGGCGAACCCCAGTGAACCGGGCCTGACTGTTCCTGCCGATGCTCTGGTCACTTTTGCCGGTGTGGAAAAGGTGCTGACCATCAAAGAGGGCAAAGCCTTGGAGCGTCCGGTCACTTCAGGCCGCAAAGGGGCGACGTGGGTGGAGATTTTGAACGGATTGAAAGCCGGGGAAGCGGTAGTACGCAATCCCGGAAATCTGCGCACGGGCGAACCTGTGGTGATCAAAGAGGGCAAAGAGAGCTAAGAAGGCTGTATGCAAAAGCTCGCTGAAATCTGCATCCGCCGCCCGGTCTTCGCGACCATGATCATCATGTCGCTCGTGGTGATCGGGGCGACGGGCTTCTTCAAACTGGGCGTGGACCGCACGCCGCCGGTGGATATCCCTACGGTATATGTCTCCACTACTTTGGCGGGTGCATCGCCGGTGGAAATGGAGACACTCATCTCCCAGCCGATCGAGGAGCAGGTGAACACAGTGGAGGGCATCACGGAGCTGCGCTCCATCTCCGGTTATGGCAGTTCCTTCGTCATCATCCAGTTCGACCTCAGCCGGGATGTGAATCGTGCGGTGGAAGACGTGCGCAATCGCGTCTCCGGTGTGCTGGGTGAATTGCCGCGTGACATCGATCCGCCGCAGGTGACGAAGTTCGATAGTGACCGGTCGCCCACGATGACCATCGCGCTTTCGGGAACACGACCGGAGCGGGAACTGACGGAGATGGCGGACAAGATCGTGAAGGTACAGCTTGAGCGGTCCGTCGGTGTCGGTGAAGTGGAGATTCAAGGCGGCTGGCAACGCGCGATCAGCGTGTGGGTGGACCCCGAACGGCTGGCGGCATACAAGATACCTATTTCCGTGGTGCGTGACGCTATCGCGCGACAGAACGCGGATGTGCCGGGCGGTAACGTGCGTTCTGCGCTCACCGAGCAATCATTGCGCACGCTTGGACGTTTTACGGACCCGAAGCAATTCAACGATCTGGTGGTGGCGCAGGTGAATGGCTCGCCGGTGCGCATCAGCGACTTGGGTTATGCAGAGGATGGGGTGAAGGAGAAGCGTTCGTTGGCGCGCTTGAACGGTGTCCCTTGTGTCACCTTGAGCGTCAAACGGCAATCGGATGCGAATGCGGTTTCTGTCATCGAAGGCGTCAAGGAGAAGCTGCCAGCCGTGCAGGCGCAACTCCCGGAAGATATCAAGATGGAGATCATCGAGGACCAGTCCCGCTACATCTACGAGGCGATCCACGAGATCGAAGTGCATCTGGTGCTGGGCAGTTTCCTCGCGTGTCTGGTCGTGCTGGCCTTCATGAAGAATTTTCGGGCCGTGATCATCGCTGGTGTGGCCATCCCGGCATCCGTTATATCCACCTTCGGCATGATGTGGGCGCTGGATTTCACGTTGAACAGCGTGACCATGCTCGCTCTGGTGCTGATGGTGGGCATCGTGATCGATGATGCCATCGTGGTGCTGGAAAACATTTTTCGCTTCATCGAGGAGAAAAAGATGCATCCGTTCGATGCGGCACGGGAAGCCACGGCGGAGATCGGCATGGCGGTGCTGGCCACGACCTTGAGCCTGGTGGTGATCTTCGTGCCGGTGTCCTTCATGTCCAGCATCTCGGGGCGTTTCCTCTTCCAATTCGGTCTGACCTCTGCGGTGGCGATCATGGTGAGTTTGCTCGTTTCCTTTACCTTGACGCCGATGATGAGCGCACGTCTCTTGCGCGTGAAGGAGGGGGAAGAGGACAGTCACAAGTCTTCCCGGGGTGGCTTGTATGGGAAAATGGAAAACGCCTATGTGAAGGTCCTGGCGTGGGCCATGAAAAACCGGTGGTTAGTGGCCTTGGGCGCGGTGGTGGTGATGCTTTCATCCATCCCGCTCTACAAGATGGTGCCGCAAGAGTTCGTGCCCGCGAGCACGGATGAAGGCGAATTCGAGATCAGCATCACCGCCCAGGAAGGCACCAGCCTCCCGGCCATGGAAGAGGTGGCCACACGGGTGGAGCAGATCCTCAGCAAGATACCGGAAGTGCGCCTGTATCTGGCCACCATCGGAGCCAGCCGTGTCGGTGGAGCCAACAATATGCGCGTGTATGTACGCATCCCTCCGCACGAAGAACGGACGATCAACCTGAAACGGTTCCTCCGGGAGCCGACCAGGATTTTTCAAGGAAATTACAGCCAGCAAGACGTGCAGCAGAAGATACGCACCGCTCTGCGCCAGCTCCCGCACGTGCGCGTGGCGGTCCGCGCCGGGGCTTCTTCCATCAGCATCGGAGGGCCAAGCTACGAGGTGGATTATTCGCTGCTGGGGCCGGATTTGGAATCTCTGGCAAAGTACGCTGAGGAGCTTCGCAAAAAAGCACCGGAAATGGGCATCATCGATGCGGACACGACGTTGAAGCTCAACAAGCCGGAACTGCGCGTGGAGATCGATCGCGAACGGGCCGCCGCTTTGGGGGTGGATACGGAGGACATTTCCTCGGCCTTGCGTGTGATGGTGGGTGGCGATGATCGCGTCTCACGTTATCGAGACCCGCAGATGGGCGAGGAATACGATGTGCAACTCCGGCTCACGGAAGGGCGACGCAATGATGCAGATACGATCTCGCGTCTGTATGTGCCGAGCCAGAGTGCGGGGCTGGTCCGACTGGATAACCTTGTCCAGATCGTGCCCGGCCAGACTGCCTCGCGCATCGACCGCCTGGACCGTCAACGCCAGGTCAGCCTGCGTGCCGGTGTGGCCAAAGGCTACGCCATGGCCGACCGCATCCAGGCCTTGGACGAAGAGGTGAAGAAGATGAACTTGCCGCCCGTGTACAAGACCGCTGTCTCCGGTCGCGCCAAGGAATTCCAGAAAACGTTCGATGAATTCCTCTGGGCCTTCCTGCTATCGATTGTGTTCATGTATATGATCCTGGCATCCCAGTATGAGAGCCTCATCCATCCATTTACCATTTTGCTGTCCCTGCCGCTGACATTGCCGTTCGCGTTCCTGACGCTCTGGCTGACAGGGAATACGATCAACCTCTACTCAGCGCTGGGATTGTTAGTGCTTTTCGGCGTGGTGAAGAAGAATTCCATCTTGCAGATCGATCACATGAACCAGTTACGCAAGAAGGGCATGGATAGATTGCATGCGATTCTGGAAGGTAATCGTGATCGTTTGCGGCCAATTCTTATGACCACGCTGACCTTCGTGGTGGGTATGATCCCGCTGGCGCTGGGTTCGGGTCCTGGTGCGGAAGAGCGTCGCGCAGTGGCGGTGGTGGTGATCGGCGGCCAGACGCTGGCGCTCTTGCTGACGCTGGTGGTGACGCCGGTGGCTTACTCGCTGCTGGATGACATCAAGGAATCCAAGCTGGCGAAGATGCTGACGCCGACGAACGCCAAGACGGCCAATGGCGGTGGTGGCGCCATGACTCCAGGAGCAGCGCACAGCCCGGATGGGCATTGATTCTTGTGGATTGTGACTGTGCCGAAACGACGTCAGAACCCAAAAAGACCGCCCTCCCAGTTCCTCACCCACTCGGCTACAGTATTTTTAAAACCGCTCTAACCTGCTTTAACCGTCGTGCGACTGGTCCTCAGAGGACACAGTCGCGGTCCAAGAAGGCTAATCTACACATCGCACACCTTCGCGGCGTGCCGGAGAGCTAAGATCGGATCATCCCACGTGGGGATAAATTCCTGGGCGACGTAGCCAGTGTAACCGGTATCTAAGATAGCACGGAGGATGGGCGGGTAATTGATTTCTTGATGATCATCCAACTCACCACGACCGGGGCAACCTGCGGTGTGATAATGGCCGATGTAATCCTTATACATCTTGATACGGCGGATGACGTCGCCGTTCATGATCTGGACGTGGTAGATGTCGAAGAGGAGTTTGAAATTCGGTGAACCCACGGCTTTCACCAGCTCGATGCAGAAATCCACATTGTCGCCGAAGTAGCCGGGATGGCCTTTCATGGGATGCGTGTTATCGCGTGAGTTCAGGTGTTCCAGTACGAGCGTGATCTTCTTTTTCTCGGCATGGCGCATGACCTCTTTCCAGCAGTTGATGCAATTTTTGGCGCCTTGTTCAGGGTCGATCACAGCTTCGCGCATGCCGGTGAAGGTGATGACGTTCGGTGCGCCGATGTCAGCGGCAAGGTCGATGCGTTCGAGCAGTAATTTTTTTACTTCATGATGATTCGCCGGGGTGTAAGGGCCTTTCGCGAAACCGTGGCTGCCGACAAGGGATATCTTCAGACCGAGTTCTTTCACCATAGAATAAGAATCGATGCTGATGCCTTCCATGGCCACGAGGCCGATCTCTTTGCAATGCTTCGCCAGTTCCTTTTCCGGCATCGGTTTGAAGCACCAGCCCATGATGGACTGGCGGATGCGGCCTTTTTCGATGCGGTATTTGGGATCAATCTGCGCGGTGGCGGGAACAGCTTGGACCTTGGATGTCACAGCGGCCACGCCGCCATAGGTCGCCGCGAGTGCACCGGTCTTCAGGAAATCACGGCGGCTGGTGCTGCCTTGGGAAAGGCGATCTGGCTGGGTGGCTTTCTTCATAAAGGATGAGAGTGAAAATAGGGGCAGAGTAGGGGAAATGGAAGAGGGGAATTATGAATGCTGAGGTATGAATTATGAAGTGAGAAGGGTTCAGGTAAGCGGTGGGGAGATATATCTTTAGACAGCGGACAGGCGTAAAAAGGGCAAAAATGTCCGAAATCAGTTTTTGACAGGGCAGAAATGGCGTTTATGGTTCGCGGTTCATTTATGAAGTTCATTCATATTGCAATGAAGCGGACGCTGGTCGCTGCCGGGATGTTGGCAGCGGTGTCAGGCGTGTTATCCACCTCGGCGATGGCGCAAGCGGCTGCGGCCGCAGCTCCGGCAGCCGTAGCGAAGCCTGCTCCCAAGTGGGAAGGCAGCGCTGGCCTTGGCGTGACGCTCACGCAGGGCAACAGCGATACCGTGATGTTCAATGCGCGTCTGCAAGGCATGCGCAAGTGGGAGCAGAACGAACTGAACCTCGCGGCGGATGCGACGTATGGCGAGGCGAACAGCGTGAAGAACAACGATTCTTTCCGCTTCTCGGTGCAATACAACCGCCTCTTCAATGAGAACCTGTATGGTTATGTGCTCGCGGATTACCTGCATGATGACATCGCGGATGTTTCCTACCGCGTGAATGTGGGTCCCGGTCTCGGCTACTACTTCATCAAGAGCGAGCGCACCGTGCTGAGCGCAGAAGGTGGTCCGACGGTGGTGTTCGAGGACGTGGGCGGCCAATACAAGAGCTACCTGACGGCGCGTATTGGCGAGAAGTTCCAATACAAGATCAGCGATCGCGCGCGCATCTGGCAGAAGGCGGAGTTCTTGCCGCAGGTGGATGACTTCAATAACTACCTGTTCAACTTCGAGATCGGCATTGAGACGGACATCACGAAGTCCGTGAAGCTGGAGTTCTATATCGTGGACAACTACGACAATGAACCGGCTGCTGGTCGCAAGAAGAACGACATCAAGTTCGTGGCGGGTGTGAAGTACAAGTTTTAAACAGGGACTGTAGATAAAAGACCCCGCCTCAGGAGTGAGGCGGGGTTTTGTATTTTATGAGTATTGCTGAAGTGGTTATTTGCCTGATATGCCGAGGGTTTTCAATTCACGATCGGTGATGAGCAAGGTCAGGTGATGTTCTTGGGTGAGTTTCTTTGATAAAGCCTGTCGCTCGGGTGATTTGGAATATTCGATGAGGAGGACGGGTTTTTGTTTCGCGGTCATCTTTTGCAAGTAACCGAGAATGTAAGCGGAGCTGTCCTTTGGCTGGAGTTTGTCGCCGTTGGTGAAGAGGTCTTCGATGCCGATGGCGCTGATGGTATCGAGGAAATCGGCGTGGGCGAGAAGTTGGGAGCCGTTCTGGGGGATGACGAGGGCTTGTGGGTTCTTGACGCGGGCACGGGCGGCGATTGCTTTGACCCAGTCCACCATGTCGCGCCGGTAGCTCTGTTTCGTTTCAGGATTGAGCCGGTCATCGATGAATTTTTTGCCATCGCGCTCGAAGTTTTCGAAGCCGTCCACGATGTCGAGGTAGATGCCATCGAAGCCGCGGGCTATGACGTCATCAATGGCGGTGAGCATGAGTTGCTGCCATTCGGGGTGCCAGTAGTGGACGCGATAATTGCCTTTCCAATCAGGGTTCTCTTGTCCCAGCCATTTCGGTGCAGCGGAGGTGAGTTTCTTGCCGGTGCCCCATTCCTTGCGCCAATAGGGGCGATAGTCTTCCGCTTCACCGATGGATAGATAGGCGATGATTTTGCGGGCAGGATGGTTTTTACGAATGGCGTCGAGGTCGGCGCGTTCCCATGGAGAATCGCTGCTGAAGACGGCGTCGAGGACGATCCAGTCGCGATCACAGGCAGTGAGTTTTTCAGCGGCAGCGGATTTGGTTTTGGCGAATGAGTCGGCTTGGAGGATGTAGGCGAAGGAGGTGGGGGTGGATTGGGCAGAGGAAATTTGGGCAAAGAATAAAGGCGCAAGGAGAGTTAGGAAGAGTCGAAGTTTCATCGGATTCAGTTAGGCGGACTTTCCTTGGGATTGATTGCGAGATTGTTCAAACTCTTTCTTAAGCCTGCTTATCAAGTCGTTGCCGACGGATTTGTCGCATGAACTCCATTTTTTTGAAGTGACGAGCCAGTGCCAGAATTGGTAATCGGCGGTGGAAGGTTCGAAGGAAATAAAACCGTCCCAGATACCGCTTTCTCCTGATCCGCCTGCTTGCATGACGATTTTCCCGTCATCCTCAATGCGGGAGATGCCTGGGTGGTGGAAAAGCGAGTCACGATGATGCGCCTTAGGAATATCGGTCCAATTAACTCTCAAGGAATTGGTGGCTGAAATCAGATTTTCCTGTCGAAAAATAGCTTCTATTAAGCGTTCTGCTTGTTTGCGTGTGACCGTCCCCATGCGCAGGTTATTATGAATGACGCGGTGGAGGGTGACTTCCCATTCATCTTCCCAATACTGTTCCAAGTACAGAGAGGGACTTTCGCCATCTTGTTCTTCTGGCAATATGTTGAGGGACTTGCCTGGACCGATGAAGCTGGCGAAAATTTGACGAGCCTCCAGTTCAGTGACTGTCTTATCAACATGCCAAGTTTCCCATTCTTTGAAGTTTTCAGTGGGATTAAAATAGGAAATTCTCATGGGATACGTTGGTATTGGACTAGTCTCTTTTTATTGGTGTCTCATTCCCTTCCCGATAAGCCGAGGCGCGTTCGTATTCTAACGGGCGGATCTCGTAGAAGAGGCCGCATTGCATGCAGGGGTTTTGAGACGCGAGTTGGGAGGCTTCGTCCAAACTGTTTGCCACGATGAACCAGTAGCCGCCGATGATCTCTTTGGTCTCGCCGTAGGGTCCATCCGTGATGCCCTTGGTGGAGACGGTCTTGCCGGTGTTCGCGAGGCGTGTGCCGGACTTCATCTTGCCGTCCTCGATCATCTTGGTGATCCACACGTAGAAGTCATCAATGGCGGTCTGGATGCGTTCGGGCGGGAGGTTTTTATCCCATTGGCCACGAGAGATGACGAGGTATTCGGTGGAGAGATCGGCCTTGCTCATTGAGAAGAGGATAGCAAGGGAGGGGGAAGTTTGAAGGGGGAAAATGCAAACGTCCAACTTCCAACTCTCAACGTCCAACGTTCAGAGGGGGGAGTCGAGGCGTCAAGCCGCCTCGGGCGGAAAGCGGAGGCAAGCCTCCACACTCCAAATGGGGGGCGCCGACTGATGTCGGCGGCTGCGAAGTTTGAGTGAATTTTGTCTCCATGTAGCGCATATAGCGCATGGAGGGCTAACGGTGGAAGGGGAAGGATGGCAGAGTGGGCGCATGAGAAAGGCGGAATTTTGTGACGATATAGCCGATGTAGCCGATGGAAGGCTAACGTCAGCGGGGAAAATGTGGGAAGGTGGACGCAATGAATGAGAGGTGGAGAGTCTTGCGGGTGTAAACGGAGATGAGCAATATGAGGAATAGCGGAATGGGAAAACATCGAACATCCAAGCCGGTTGCACCGGCGGGCCAATATATCCAAGGTCTGATATTGAGAGATGGGGGCACCCCTCACCCCGGCCCTCTCCCCTCCGAGGGGCGAGGGTGGTGGAAGCCTCAGGGCATTTACGCGGTGCTGGTGTGGTGGGTAGTTTTGATGAGTTGCGTCAGCGGGTTTGGCATCGGGCAGGGGACGGTGCAGCCGGTGCCGGAGTGGATTGGGAGCGTTGGTGCAGAGGAGCAGATTTATTATCGTAAGGTGGTGAAGGTGCCGGAAGAGTTGTTACGCGGGATTCTGCTGGTGGCAGTGGAGGGGGAGGCGACGTTGTTTGTGAACGGACAGAAGGCGGGAGCGACATCGCAGCGGGAGAGGGCGGAGAGTTTTGAGGTGACGCGGTTTCTTCACACGGGAACGAATGTGTTGGCGTTTTCGGTGAAGGGTTCAGGGAAAGCGCCGAAGTTGGCGGTGTTGTTTGAGACGACTTCGCATATGGGGGAGCAGGCGTGGGTGATCTCGGATGCGTCATGGAAGGTGAGCGGGAACCCATCGGCGAAGTGGAATGAGGTGGGATTCAATGATGTGGCGTGGAGTGCGGCGAAGAGTTTTGGGTCGATGGAGGCGAAGGATAATCCGTTTGATCCGGCGAAGGCGTTTGATGCGTACAACAGTTGGAAGCTGGCGAGTGGGGCGAAGCTGGCGACTGATCCGGCGACGTTCCGGGTGCCTGAGGGGTTTCGCGTGGAGTTGTTGCGGTCGGCGTTGCCGGAGGAGGGTTCGTGGGTTTCGATGGCGTTTGATCCGCAGGGGAAATTGACGGTGGCACGAGAGAAGCGAGGGCTGTTGCGGATGACGATCGGAGCGACGGCGGTGGAGAGCGTGGAGGTGATCGAGGATTCACTGCTGGAGTGTCGCGGGCTGCTGTATGCGCACGGGGCGCTGTATGTGAATGCGAACAACAGCAAGGCGTTCGTGCGGCTCCGCGATACGGATGGCGACGGGAAGTTTGATGAGACGAAGGAGCTTTTGCGCACGGAGGGAACGGTGGGGCATGGGCGGAATCATGCGGTGCTGGGACCGGATGGAGCAATCTATCTGGTGCACGGAAATGATGTGCGGGTGGCGACGAACTCGCTGAGGTGGCCGCAGCCGTATCAGGATTATCAGGTGGATCAATTGATCGAGTGTCCGTGGGATCCGTATATGTTCGATGCGCAGAATACGCCGCCAGGCGGGCACATCCTGAAGACGGATGCGGAGGGGAAGGAGTGGACGCTCATCGCGGGCGGGATGCGGAATCCGCTGGACCTCGCGTTCAATGAAGCGGGAGAGATGTTCACGTTTGATGCGGATAATGAAGGAGATCTGGGGTGTCCGTGGTATCGGCCCACGCGCGTTTTGCACGTGATTCCGGGCGCGGAGTTTGGGTGGCGTCGCGGAACGGGGATGTGGCCGGAGTATTCGCCGGATGCGCTGCCAGCGGTGGTGAATATCGGGGTGAGTTCACCGACGGGCATTGAGTTTGGTACGAGAAGCAAATTCCCGGCGAAATATCGGAAGGCGTTGTTCATCAGTGATTGGTCTTACGGGCGGGTGCTGGCGGTGCATCTCAGTGAAAAGGGAGCGAGTTATGCGGGCGCGACGGAGGAGTTTCTGGCGGGGCGTCCGCTGAATGTGACGGATGTGAAGTTCGGGCCGGATGGCGCGATGTATGTGCTGACGGGGGGACGGGGGACGCAGTCGGGACTCTATAGGGTGAAATACGAGGGGCAGGCAAGGGGCGAAGTCCTAAGCGCGAAGGGCGATGAGACCGCTAAACTTAGGGAAGTGCGCAGGGAGTTGGAGGGGCTTTACTCGAGGGGGAATACTGTTTCTTCAGAGGAAGTCGTGAAGAAGGCTTGGGCGTATTTGGGGCATGAGGATGTGTTTGTGCGGTTTGCGGCTCGGACGGCGGTGGAGCATCAGCCGGTGGGATTGTGGGCGCAGAGAGTGTTGAGTGAAAAGGGTGTTGAGAGTGGATTGAATAGCGCGATGGCGTTGGCGCGATTTGGTGGCAAAGAACATTTGGAGCCGTTGATGCGGAAGATGGAAGGATTTGAGTGGGAGAAGTTGAGCGCGGAGCAGCAGTTGGTTTTGTTGCGCGCGTATGCGGTGGCGTTTAGTCGCATGGGGGTGCCGGGGGCAAACAGCGGCGGGCGCTTGATGGCGGCGATGGAGGAACGGTATCCGGTGAAGGACTGGAGGGTGAATAACAAGTTATGCGAGCTGCTGGTGTATCTGGGCGCGCCGGAGACGGTGAAGCGGACGATACCTTTGCTGAGTGCTGCGACGGAGCCGAATGATCGGCTGAATTATTTGTTCTTCCTGCGCAATGTGACGAGTGGTTGGACGGTGGCGGAGCGGCGAACGTATTTTGAGGCGTTGAATCGTGCGGAGGAGTTTTCGGGCGGGAGATATTATGGGTTCTCACTGCAGACGATCCGTGCGGAGGTGACGGAGCAGTTGACGCTGGCAGAAAGGTCGGCGCTGGCGGATGTGTTGCTTGCGCCGGTGAAGGAGAAGTTGCCGGAGTTGCCTCCTGCGCAATTCGTGAAGGAGTGGAAGATGGAGGAGTTGCTGCCGATGCTGGGTGAGGTGGCGAAGGGGCGGTCTTTTGAGAATGGGCGCGCGGCGTTTAGGCAGGCGCAGTGCGTGGCGTGTCACCGGTTTTCGTCAGACCGTGCGATGGGTGGTAGCGTGGTGGGGCCGGATCTGGCGGGGGTAAGTGGCAGGTTTCCGCGGGCGGATATGTTGGATCACATCATGAATCCATCGAAGGTGATCGATGAGAAATTCCGGCTGACACGGTTCAAGCTGCGGGATGGTGAGATGATCGAAGGAACTTTGGAACGTGAAGAGGCGGGGACGATGTTTGTGCGGGCGAATCCGCTAGCGAAGGAACTGACGACGGTGAAGCGCGCAAATGTGGTGAGCGTGGCGGAGTCGCGAATGTCGGCGATGCCGGAGGGGTTGCTGAATGTGTTGAAGCGGGAGGATGTGCTGGATCTGCTGGCGTATTTTGAAGCGGAGGGGAATTCTAAACATACAGTGTTCAAGAAATGAAAAACATTGCCGGAATTTTAGAAACGGGTGAAATGGACGGCATCAAATCCATGAAAACGACGTTGCTTACTTTATTCGCGGTGACTGCTTTTGCATGTTTCTCCATAGCGCAAACAAATGCGCCGGTGGCAGAACGCAAACCTTCGGATGGGCCTTTCCAACCGCAAGTGATCAAGCCCGGTGGTATGATCATCCCGCTCTACAAGCCGGATTCGCCGTTGCTGAAGAAGGAGCGCATCCATGAGGCGGAGAAGTATAATTCGCAGGGGAACAGCAAGAGCATCATCAATGTCATCAACATTCACAATCCGTCCATCGAGGTGCATCTGGCAAAGGATCGTTCGCTGAATGGTGCGGCGATGATCGTGGCGCCGGGTGGCGGGCATAAGATTTTGTGGGTGGGGCCGGAAGGTGCGGATTACGTTGAGACGAATGACAAGCTGGGTGTCTCGACGATCATCTTGCGCAATCGTTTGCGCGTGGATGGTTACGAGCCGACGACGGATGCGGTGAATGATGCGCTGCAGGCGATCCGTATAGTGCGCTCGAAGGCGAAGGAGTGGAATCTGGACCCGAACAAGATCGGTATCGTGGGTTTTTCAGCGGGTGCGGAACTTTCATCGCCAGCGGCGTTGTTCTTCGAGGAGTTTGAGAAGAAGAACAATGACCCGAGCGATCCGCTCTCGAAGTTTTCAGCACGCCCGGATTTCGTAGGAGTGATCTATCCGGGACCGACGCCGTTCACGAAGGCGCCGGAGACGGCGATTCCCGTGAATGTGCCGCCGAGCTTCCTCGCGTGCGCGGGCACGGGTGACAAGGGGCATACGATCTGGGCGGTGGATTATTTCAACGCGATGCTAAAGGCGAATGTGCCGAATCTGGAGATGCACATCTATGGTCGCGGCGTGCATGCGGTGAAGCGGAGCAATGCGCCGGATGCAATCCCATACGCGAAGTGGTTCGACCGATATGTTGAGTGGTTCACGGACTTGGGCTTCTTGGGCAAACCGGGTGAGGAGACGAAGGCCGCGAAGGAAGTCGCGGCCTACGCCAAGAAAGTGAAGAAATAATTTACTGCGCAGTAAATTTACGGAGCGGCCACGTCAGCCAAACTGAACTGGCCGCTCTTTTCATTCATGACCCATTCCTTACCAGCTGGTGCTTTTGGCCATTCAGGCAGACCCAAGGGATAATTCGGATCTTTCCACGCTTTGAGTTCATCCAAGGTCGGGATGCGATTTTTCTGCGAGATGTAATTCTCGGCGAACCAATCGAGATGTTCGATGATCTTGGCGATGTCTTTTTGTGAATAAGCGGCTGGATCGGTGGAGGAGAGAACATTTTGCGCTACGGGAGCAGCAGTGTTTCCGGGAGCGGTTGCTGGTGCCGCTGGTGCAGGGATCAATGAGATTGCTTCTGCAGGAGCAGGAGTAGGAGCGGGTGCCAGGTCTTCAGTCTCAGAGCTGCAAGCAGTGAGAGCAAGCAGACTCAGAGTGACACACATCAGAGCGGGACGATTTGATAGCAAAGAGAGTTTCATAATCTCGAGTGAATGGGTATCCCTCGGTGTGATCAGTCCTTCGGATTGATGGTCCAAGCACCGGATTGTTTGTTCAGATCGGTCGTGGTGATGGTCTTGGCGGGTGGTTGGAATTCCGCATGGGCATCAGCGTAGAGGTAATTGTAACCACTGTTGTGATAGAGAGAGAGGCCGATGGTACCATTCTGCTGGTTGGGGTGGTCGGTGGTGGCACCGTTTTCGTTGCCGCCATATTGCACATGGCTACCGGTGCTGACGCGTTCCACGACCAGGATGGTTTCCGGCTGGTTCTGGATGAGCGTGGTACGCACCGCAGCTTGGCGGCTCGGCCATGGTTTTGTATTCGCTGTGGAATCTCCGCCATACCATGTGTCTGCACTGTTCCAGGAGGTATGTGCGGGAGTAGTTTGACGCCAGAAAACTCCGATGCCGCATTTGTTCACCGGGCTGGGCGGCCAAGTTTCTGCTGCGGTGGCAGCGTAAGTCCAGGTAACGGTATCACCGCGTTGATGCGTAGGCAGGGAATAACTGCGGAAGGAACGTATGGGGTTGGATACGCCGCCATTGGCAAAGATGCGCTCGACCTTGTCGGAAGGGCACGTGATGGCTTTCACCTGCGTGATTTTTTGTTGTGTGCTCGAGAGAAGTTGTGTGGGTGTTTCGTAGCCTCCCAAGTAAGGAGAAAGCAGGTCATCCCACGTGACGTCGTAGTTGTTGTGCTGGCGCAGCACTGCATAGGGCAGTTTCTCCGCGCTGTCAGTGGTATACATGCCTATGCCCACGCCTTGCTGTTTCATGTTGCTCAGGCATTGGGTGATCTGGGCGCGCGTTTTGGCCTTGGCGAGAGCGGGGAGCAACATGCCCGCGAGGATTGCAATGATGGCGATGACCACGAGCAGTTCAATCAAGGTAAAACCGGAGACTGCCCGTGACGACAGGTGTCTTTTATTCGTCATAAAAGTGAATTGGTATTTAATGACAAATGGCGGAAGAATCTGTTTTCTTAGCAATGATGCGGGTACGCTCTTTGGGTGATACGGAGATTAGTTCGTCCAAATAGCGGACATGTAAAAATAAAAAAGGCGGCCTGCAGAATGCAGGCCGCCTGTCCTAATGTAATTAATGGAGAGTTTGTTTTAGAAATACTTCGTCACACCGGGTGAAGCCATCGGAGGCACATCGAGTTTCATATCCCACGCAAGATTTTTCGGGAACAGGTCTTCTTGTGAGTTGATCGCCATATCCCAAGTGATCTCCTGACCAGTATAAGCGGACATACGGCCCATGATCGCCATGATGCAGCTCTTGATCATCCAATCGCCGTCATTGCAGACATTGCCGGAGCGGATGGAGGCGAAGAGTTCGTCGTGTTCGTTCTGATACATGTCGCCCTTCTCGCCGGTGTAGCGCCAGACAGGTTTGCCGCTCGCGTCAAAGATCTCGGGGGCGGTCTTGCGGCCGATGATGCATTTGCCTTTATTGCCCTGGATGTAATCGGCGTGTTCTTTGTAGGAATGATCCTGATACTTCGTCTTCAGCATCGTGCGACGGCCATCGGCGTATTCCCAAGTGACGTCGAAATGGTCATAGATGTTGCCGAAGGAAGGCACCTGGCGTCCACCGGAGGCAACGCATTTGATGGGGGCCACGTCCTTCATGATCCAATTGATCTTGTCCACGCTATGGACGGCCACTTCCATCATCCAATCGCCGGAGAGCCAGAGGAAGTTGGACCAGTTATTGAGCTGCCATTGCAGGTCGGTCCATTCGGGCTTACGGGTGCCGGGGAATTTCGTGGAGAGCGTGCCGCCCATGCGAGTGGAATAAACGGAAAGGACATCGCCAATGGAACCGTCGTGAACGCGTTTCATCGTTTCACGGAGCGTGTTGTCGAAGCGGAAGCAAAAGCCTGCGCGCAGGGCGAGTTTCTTCTGTTTGGCGAGTTCGACGGATTTCAACACAGAACGGATACCGGGGCCGTCAATAGCCATGGGTTTCTCACAGAAGACGTGTTTACCGGCCTCAATCGCAGCGGCGAGATGGCGTGAACGGAAACCGCCGGGAGCGGCGAGTAGGACGACATCCACGCCACTATCGATGACTTTTTGGTAAGCATCCAATCCGGTGAATTTCTTGTCCGCATTTACCTTCACCTTTTCGCCGTGCTGCTTGGCGAGGCCTTGCAGGGATTGCTCCAGCTTGTCGGCGTAGATATCGCCCATGGCCACGAGTTCCACATTGCTGTCCGCGCTCAAAGCCTGATTGGCGGCACCGCTGCCACGACCCCCACAGCCTACGAGGCCGATGCGCAGCTTGTCGCTGTTCGATGCGGCGCTTAGGATGGTGGGGAAGGCGAGGGCAGTCGCACCCAAGGTGGCGGAGGTCTTCAGGAAATTGCGGCGGGAAGTGTCAGTCGGGGTGTTCATAGTCAATTGGTTGGATTAAGTACAGCAAACACAACGCTGATATGGACGTCAATCGCAGGCTGTTCCATCAAAGAATTTTATCACGGTAATTTGCCCCAGATGTCTTCCATCAATTTGAAGACTTCGGGCTCGTGGGTTTTGAGTTCACCACGGTTGAAGGGGAAGAAATCGTTCATGCCGAAGTAGGATTCGGTCATCTCGGCGAAGAATTCTTTGTGATTGGTGAGGCCGTAATGGCGACGGGGATGGCCTTCGATGTAGAGGGAAGTTTCATATTCCGATTTCTGCCGCCACTTTTCCCATGCGGTCTTGATGCGAGGTTCTTCAAAGCCGAGGACGCGATCGTGGTAGGCATGGGCGAGTTCGTGAAGGACACACCATGGCTGGATGCGATGATGACGGAGGGCGGTGAAACCTTCGGCGGAAGGGATGTGTACGCACTTAGCGAGATTGGTGGAGTAGCCGTTCTCACGCAGCCAGCCGGAGCTGGGATGATACTGCATGTTGCCCAGCTTGCCATGGGTGAGATCGAGCCAGATGGGGACGGCGCGGAGTTTGGCGAGTTGGTTCGTGGGTGTGATGAGGGCGATTTCGTAGAGTGAATTCTCCAGCATCCGCAAGGCGCGCTGGCCGAGTTCTTTGTTGGATTCTTCCAGCAGGCGTTTGTCCACCTGCAAGGTCCAGCCTTCGATCTGGCGCGTTTCGTGAGCGGTGGGTTTGGCGGCTTCGTCGGCGCTGAAGGCGGCGATGGGCAGGCAACACAATGCGAGGAGAATTGAGAGGCGATAGAGCATGATCAATCCTGTTTCTTTTCTGATTTGACGGGAGTGCTTCTGGCTTCGGGCCTTTTCAAGGTCGGTGGGTCTTTTAACCAGCCGAGCGAGGTGAGGAATTTGTCGGTTTCCAGCAGCGTCTCATACCAATACTTGCTGTCTTCCTTGCCGTAGTTGAAGAAGCCGTGGCCTTGGCCTTCGTAGATGTGGGTGTCACAGCGAACCCCGGCCTTTTCCATGTTCGCTTTGAAGGTTTCCACGGTTTTCACAGGGATGAGATTGTCTTTCGAGCCGAGGAACACGATGGCCGGAGGATCATCCTTGGTGATGTTGTGAGCGGGGGAGAATTCTTTGTAGCGGTCGCCGACGCGATTGGCGCCCCAACCACCGGGGCCGTTATCGAAGACGGGATTGTAGAGGAGGAGGGCGTTAGATTTCGCGGAGATTTTCAAATCATCTTGCGGGTCATCGGTGCCATCCACCATGCCAACAAAGGCGGCGAGGTGGCCGCCCGCTGAGCCGCCACCGGAGGCGATGCGGTTTGGATCAATGCCGAGTTCCTTCGCATGCGAGCGTACCCAGCGCATCGCAGATTTGGCATCGTGGATGCATTGAGTGGGCGGCTCGTTGGTCTTTTTGTCGAGCAAGCGGTATTGTACCTGGATGCAGACGAGTCCGCGCGTGATGAGATATTCGCTATGCTCGTTGAATTGCGAGGGACTGCCACCGGTCCAGCCGCCACCGTGGAAGAAGACGGCAGCGGGGCGTTGATCGGATGATTTCCAATCGGCAGGTTTGAGGACGAAGAGTTTCAGTTCGCGGTCACCGATCTTTTTATAGATGTGGGATTCACCAACAGGGGGAGCGGCTTGGGTGATTAAATTGGACGAGAGTATGAAACCGAGGATGAGCAGGGTGAGGGCGGATTTCATTGTCTTATGGTGGCAGGATTTTGAGCGGAGGCACGCCTGTTTTTTTTGCGGTGGAAAAACATCGGGCTCATTTGGCTGCTGCCCGCAAAGACAGAAAAAAGAGAGCGAGCGAAGTTTGAAGGGATCAGTGCCTCCTCTCCCCGACCCTCTCCTCCAACTATCGTTGGAGGAGAGGGAGATAGAGCGTTTTGCTGCTTTCCTAAGCCATAGTCATTGCAGGGGCATTACCAAATGCGCCCAACAACATCACTGTGTCTGTGCGGGCAGCAACTTACTGCCGGCTGGAATCCGGCAGCACGGGGCTTAGGGCTTCGGCTTTTTGCCGACGCGGCTGACGCCGAGGCCGCCATCGACGGCAAGGATCTGTCCGGTGATGTAGCTGGAGGCTTCAGAGCAGAGGAAGATCGCGGAGCCTACGCAATCGGCGGCGGTGCCGAAGCGTTCGAGGACGAATTTCTGTTCGTAGTCGGCGACGCGTTCGGGAGATTTGCCGAGGCGTTCGTGGGTGAAGTCCGTATCAATGACGCCGGGGGCGATGGCATTCACGCGGATCTTTTGCGGCCCGAGGGCGACGCTCAGAGTTTTCACCATGCCGATCATCCCGGCCTTGGCGATATCATACGCGGTGCAGTCGTGATCTGCCTGCATGCCGCTGGTATCAGCGACAAGAACGACTGAGCCTGGATGGCCTTCTTCCCACAAGACTTTGGCGAATTCCTGGATGAGGAAATAGTTGCCCGTGAGGTGGAGGTCCATCGTGTTCTTCCAGCGCTGCATATTCATCTCGCGGAAGGGCACGTCGTAGAAGGAGCCGGCGTTGCAGACAAGCAGGTCCAGCTTGGACATGCGCTTGCGAGCGGCAGTGATGATGTCGCGCGGGGACATCACAGAGCGCAAATCGCCATTCACGTAAGGACAAGTGGGCGGGATGTCTTTCGGGCGATTCTTGGTGCCGTGAAAGACGACTTCGGCACCGGCTTCGTGCAAGCCCTTGCCGATAGCGAGCCCGATACCGCGTGACGAGCCGGTGACCAGTGCGCCGTGACCTTGCAGAGAGAACAAACTCATGAGTTCAACCGCTCTTATTTCAAGTTGGCGAGATACTCGATGACATCGCGCAAGTCCTGTTTGCTCAGGATGGTGCCGAGTTCGGGCAGCATGGAGGAGAGGCCTTTTTCGCGCTTGGCGATGTCTGTTTTCTTGATCTTCGTGGGGCCATCCTCGGGTGAAACGACGAGCAATTCAGTTTCGCTTTCCTGCTTGAGGATGCCCATGACGGTCGGGCCGCTCTTCAAAGTCACGACCACGTTTTCATAGCCGGGGGAGATGATGGAGTTCGGATGCACGATGGAATCCAGAATGAATTCGCGATCTTTTTGAGAACCGATCTTGCCGAGGTCGGGGCCGACATCGCCACCTTCGCCATTGATCTTATGGCAGCGGAAGCAGGCGGCTTCGGCGCGCTCGTAAAAGATCTCTTTGCCGCGGCGGGCTTCGCCGCCGTAGAGGACTTCACGGAAGCCGTAGAGGGTGTCCTTCTTGTTCTGCTTGGAGGTGTAGGCTTTCAAGGCGTCCTTCACTGTTTGTGCCTTGCGGCCTTGGGCAGCTGAGAGGACATCGAGTTGGATCTCACGCGGCACGGAACCGTCTTTCAGTTTGCCGAGCCAGATGACGACGAGGGCATCGGCCTCTTCGCTCTGGATGCCGGAGAGGGTTTCCAAGGCGGCTTGCTGTTCGCCCACAGAGCCTTGCTCCAAGGTGGTGGCGATGGTCTTCATCATGTTCGGACCGGCCATGGCGGTGAGGAGGCGGCTGCCTTCGCGGCGCAGCATCTGTTCCTTGTCTGCACGAGCGATCTGGATGCTGTCGTTGAGTTTGGAATCTTTCAATCCGGCGAGGGCGCGCAAGGCGGCCACGCGGACATCCACCTTGAGTTGGCTATCAGCCACGAGGCTGCGGAGGGTTTCACCGGCTTCTTTCATCTCCAATTTCTCGATGGCGATGATGGCGGCGATGCGCACATTGTCATTGGTCGCATTCAACAAGCCTTTCCAGGTGGACTTGAGCGCTTGTTTTGCAGGAGCGGCATCGCGGTTAGCGATCGGGCGCCAGAGGCCGGTGATGCGATCGCGGCCACCGGGCTTGGCCCAGTCGCCAAGGAACTCAATGCCTTCGACGCGGACGGCTTCGCTCACGTTATTCTGCGCGACCAAGGTGGAGATGGCTTGGGCGTTGCTGGATTTGCCGAGGCGGAAGTTGGCGTTCATCGCGCGGCGCAGAATCGGGTCGGATGCCTTGGCATCCTTGGTCAATTCGGCGAGTTGCGGCATGGCGTCATTGATGGGGACGTCATTGATGGCACGGGCGGCTTCCAGGACAATGAGGTTGTCGCGCTCTTTCAGGAACTGGGCGACATCGGGGCTTTCCAATTTGCGCATGCCGAGCAGGGCGGCGATGCGGACGGAGGGGGAGTTATCCTTCGCGGCTGCGTCGAGGCCTTTGCCGCCGTCGATGGCGAGCAGGGCCATCATGCACGCATGACGGAGATACGGATCGCGTTCGCCGTTTTCACGGGCGACGTTGAGGATGCGTTCGATGGCGCGGGTATCGCCATAACGGCCAGCGGCTTGAACGGCGAAGTAACGGACGCGGGCGTCGGAGTCCTGGAGCAATTGCATGAGGGCGTTAAAGGCGCCTTCATAACGGGCGATGCCCATGACACGAGCAGTCTGCGCGCGGACTTCGGGGTCTTTATCCAAGATTAACGGAACGAGTTCCTGTACGTGATCGAGTCCAGGAGTCTGACCCATCTGAGCGATGGCCCAGAGCGCATGAACGCGGGTCATCTGGTTGCGGCTCGTCTTGGCGGCGATGATCAAGGCATCAAGCGGTTTGCTGAAGGGACGAAGGAAACGGGTGACTTTCGTCTTTTTGAATTCCTTGTCACGCGCTTCTTCGGCGATGGCGTATTGAGCGGCGAGACGCACCCGCTGGTCTTGATGGCCGAGGAGGTTGATAAGTTCATCATCGCTACGACCGCGCATGCCAGCGGCGAGAATGGTCTTCGTATCCGTAACGGCATCGCTGCTGTCCACTTCGGGATCGTGAAGGCGGTAGATGCGGCCTTTGCCGGTCTTTTCCCAGCCACTGACCCAATCGAGCACGTAGATGCCGCCACCGGGAGCGAAGTCCACATCAGTCGGATACATGCCCCAGATGAGTTTGCCATCCATCTTATCCAGCGTGTTATCCATCAAGTAATCCTTGGGATTGTTCACGAGATAAGAGGCACCGAAGGGACGCATCTTGAAGTAACGCACGCCACCGGGGAAATCCGCGTAGAAGAATGTGTCCTTATACTTATCTGGCAGACCGGTGCCGGGATAATAGCTGATACCAGCGGGGCCGTGGCCGATGTGCGCGGCAGCGGGCAGGATGTAGGCAGCGGTGTTGCGCGGTGGGAGGTCCCAGAGTTTTTCGGAGTTCCACGCGCCGAGTTTGGGCAAGTGCTGCCAGCCATAGCGCCAGCCGTAATCGGCACCTTCCACAATGTGGGTCCAGCGGGCCTTGTCGCCGCCATCAGCATTGTTATCACCAGTGAAGAGGTTGCCGTATTGATCGAAGGCGAGTTCCTGCGGATTGCGTAGACCGGTGGCGACGACTTCGAAGTCTGTGCCATCAGGATTGCAACGGAAGACCGCCCCGGTATCGGGCAATTCGATCTTCTTGCCTTCCTTGGTCTCTACGTGTGTGCCGCGATCTGCGATGGTGAAGTAAAGTTTGCCATCGGGGCCGAACTTCAAGCCGTGCATGTCATGACCGCCGTAGGCAATGTGTACGCCGAAACCGCTGAGCAGGGGAACACGTTCCTTCGCCTTGCCGTTCTTATCGACGCCTTTCAACAGCCACAGATCAGGGATGCAGGTGAAGTAAACGTCCTCACCCTTCACGGCGATACCAGCGGCCACGCCAGAGACGAGCGTATTGAAACCTTCAGCATAGATGCTGGATTTATCCACCTTGCCATCGCCGTTCGTATCTTCGATGAGGCGGATGCGCTCGGATTCGACTTCGAGATCTTTCCAGTCGAATTTGCCGTCGTTGTTGCGGTCTTTGATGATGTCCTTGGGGAGGGCAGTATTATCTGGAACGAGCTTCTCTTTCAGGAAATCGATGCGGTCTTGGACGGTGCGGAAGGAGAGGTCGTTCTCGGTCCAGTCGCGGTGCTTGCGGATGTCGTAAACGGAGGTGCGACGGCGGCCGGTCTCGACGACGTAAGCGCGGCCCTTGTCATCGAAGGCGAAGCTGACGACGTCCTGGATGTCCGGTTCGGCAGCGAAGACATCGATCTTCAAGCCGGGCGTGATGCGGAACTTCTTCATCGCCGTTGCCGGGTCGTCGGCCAGCGAGACGCCTTCGGGATATTTGTCATCTTTCGTGCCGTCCGCGGCGTGAAGCGGCGCAATAGGAACGAAAGAGGTGAACAATGTCGCCGCTAGGCAAGCGGTGAGGGAACGATGGATCGGCTTCTGCATGGCGGGCCAAGAGTAACGAAATGTCGGCGGGAGGCAAGACCCGGAGGAGAGACGTCAATGCTTCTCCATCAGGATGCTTTGGTCTAGCATTTGAATGGTGTCCCCACCAGGAATTGAACCTGGATCAACGGTTTAGGAAACCGCTGCTCTATCCATTTGAGCTATGGAGACAAACTATTGCAAATAAGCCACTTGCAACTCGTTTAAACCAGTGGAAATTTTGCACTTGTCACCTATTTCTGTAACCATAACGCTTTCGGCATGAAATCGGACTCCGAAAGCAAGGCCACTCGGGATGAACCCGAGTTTCAAAAGGTTGCTGAGTGCCTCTATCGCCATACTGGTAGCTCCATCTATTACGGGTTGGTGAAGAGAGGCGGCAAGCAGATTCGAAAATCCTTCAAAACCACCGACCGTAAGATCGCCGAACGCCACCTCGCCACCTTCCGCGAACAGGTGGCCAGACTCAGCCGCGTGGAAGGCATTGGCAAAATCTCTTTCAAACAACTGGCCGAACGCTGGCTCGAAACCATTCGATATGCCTTGAAGCCCTCCTCCCTTCGCCGACGCGAAACCAGCGTCGTCCAACTTAATCGCCATTTTGGTTCTCTACCCGTTCGCAATATCACCGCACAAACTTGCGATGAATGGATCGCGAAACGCGCAGGCACACGTAGCGCTTCCACCTTCAACAACGAGCGCGAAACCCTCCGGGCAATCTTGGACTACGCACAACGCGAGGGATTAATTCTCAATAATCCCGCGCAAGCCATTAAACGCCGTCGTTTGCAGAAAAAGGAAATCGTCATTCCTACCCGCGATCAATTCAGCCAATTGATTAAAGGCATCCGAGATTTGGACGTCCGCGCCCGTGACGCTGCCGATTTAATCGAACTACTGGCATACTCTGGCGTCCGGCTTGGTGAAGCTACCGCAATGCTTTGGCAGCATATCGACTTTGTGAGAGGTAGTTTCACCGTAACCGGCGGCGAAGAAGGCACTAAAAACCACGAAGCCCGCTCCGTTCCGCTCTTCCCCGCATTAAAGCAATTATTGGAGCGATTAATTCAAGAGCGCAATCCACAACCCGAAGACCGGATTATTCGGATTGATACGGCCAAGAAAGCGATGGCGTCCGCGTGCAAAGATCAATCGCTGCCTCATTTCACCCATCACGCCATGCGTCACTACTTCGCCAGCAATGCCATCGAGCAAGGTATCGACTTTAAAACCATTGCAGGCTGGCTTGGCCACAAAGACGGCGGCATACTCGTTGCCCAGACATACGGCCACTTGAGAGACATTCACTCTTTCGAAATGGCCAAACGCATGACTTTTACCGCATCGTCAAATGAGTAATTTATTACCAGTTAAATCCGCTGCTGAATTTTCTTTTGCGGCATTAATTCCAAAAACTGGCGAATTAACTGTCTCTCAGCAAGCTGGCGCACAAATCATCAAAGAGTTTGACGTGCTTTGGCGAGCATTCCCGCAGGAAGCGCAAGACTTCATCCTACGAGCAATGACTTCCTTCGGCTTGCCCGTCGATTACCCAAAGCTGCCTGTTTGGGGACAACGCGCCGCACACCATTTGTTCTTTTTATGTTATCCAACACTCAAGAATGTTGATTTGAGCAATCCCGATTCAGAAGCCTTCGGCAGGTTTACGGGACATTTGCTCGCGATCATCGGCCACGCGAAACAAGGGACTGCCATCTTTGCAAAGATCAGCGGGAAAGTTGAACAGGAAGTCCGAGATATGTTTCTTCGCATAGAAGTGCCCGTGAAAGTTTTAGCCAATGAGGGTATGAGTTTGCCCCCAGCGGAGGCCGCTAAATTCCTCAAGGGCTTGAATCACGCTTTCAGCCGTACTTTTGACGCAGTGGGGTGGCCTATCGGTTGGAATACCAGCAGCATGATTCAAATCTCCATTGCGATTGGCTGGCGTTACATAACCACCAATAAGCCGACCTTACCCCAGCTTCATAGGGAGCTGGCCAAATTTCTTGGCATTCAGGAAGTAGGCGACACTGACCGCCTTAAAAAGCTTTGTCACCGTCTTGGCTTACGCTTTGACGGAAGCAGTGACAAAGGGGGGACACCGATTATTTTGGATGTCCCTCCCCAAGTAGAGTCGATTCCAGATAGTAAGAGAGTCGCCCAGAGAATAATGGGCGATGTAGATGATCGAAAAAATTAAACTCGCACTGTCTAGGACCGAGGCCGCTGAGGCGCTCGGTATCAGCCCCATCACCATTGACCGCCTCACCAAGCGCGGTCTGCTTAACCCCTCACGAGCAACAAGGCGTCCGCTTTACTCCATTGCGGAAATCCAGCGCTTCCTCCGTGAAACCAGCTTCCCATTGGAAAGCTAACCACAAGGAAAGGTTGTCGCCATGGTTTCGCCACTCGAAACGTCCGCTTTGCCTCACGATCCCAAAGCGGAGAAACACGCACTCTCTCTCATCCTTCGGCTGATTTTCGAAGCCAATGAGACGGAAGCGCGGGCTTGTATGGGTTTGCTGGACGCAGGTTATTTCCACCTGTCCGGCAATCATGCGGTTTTTCACGCCCTGCAAAACTGTTTTCACACGGAAACCCTTCCGTCCGTGGAACCCCTTATTAACCACCTCGAAAACCAAGGGATGCTCAAGGACGAAGCCTTGGAATTGATTAATGGACTAAAGGACGCAAACCCGGACATTAATTCGGACTTTAATTCCGTCCGTGTCCGGTTGGAAACCGTCCAGAAACGCCGCCTGCTGGGGATTGCCGGACGCCAAGCCGTCCGCCTATCCTCGGACGAAAACCTCAAAGGCGGACAGCTTACGGACGCCGTTCGGACATTGGTGGACATGGTTTTGGTATCAAAGGCGGACAAACCATCGAAAAAGCTCCTGAATTTCCATTCGCAAGCATCCATCCGCTCATGGGTAGCACCGGACGACCTTTTTCTGGTCGGACAAGGATTAATCACTCGCGGGGAGGTTATTTTGATTGGTGGCGCTCCTGGCATCGGCAAAAGCCGTGCTGCCTTGGCACTGGCTGTGTCCGGCGCTACCGGACGCGACTGGTTCGGGCTTCCCGTCCGCAATCGTTTTCGGACGCTCATTATCCAATGCGAAAACGGACGCCACCGATTGAAATCCGACTTTGACGCTTTGGCGGACGCAGGAATTGATTTGGCGGACGCGGTTATGGTGACGGATTGCCCGGACGTCGGACTCAAATTCGCGTGTCCGGCATTCCGCGCTGAGGTTAAAGCGGAGATCGAGCGTTTTAAACCTTCGGTTGTCGTTGTTGATCCGTGGACAGAAGCCACGCAAGGCGACAAAAAAGAGGATTATCAAAACGCCCTCGCCAATATCCGCTCTTGCCTGCCCAAAGGAGATAACGCCCCGGCTCTAATCATCGTCTGTCATACCCGGAAACCACAAGGAGAGGAAAAGACCTCTGGACGCGGACTCTTGAACCTCATTGCAGGCAGCTACACCATCGGCAGTGCCGCCCGGACAGCCTTCGTCATCCAAAAAGCGTCCGATGAACCGGACGATACCCGTCGTGTCTGGACATGCTGCAAAGCAAACAACTGCGAAATGCCACCCGCTACCGCTTGGGATTGCTCAATCGCCAGCTTTGAGCCTTTGCCGGACTTCGATTGGACATCCTTCCAAGCAGGCGGCAAAACGTCCGGGCGTCCGGCTAAGGTAAGTGAAGAGGATATTCGGACGGTTTTGGCGGACGGACGCCGAGCGGCCAAGAAAGTGGTCGTTGATGAGTTGATGGAAAACTGCGATTGCGTCGCGAGCAATGCCTACGAAGCCCTGAAACGCTGTAGTCATCTGCTGGACACGGACGAAAACAGACTTCTCTACCTTAAAAGCTGATTCTCGAAATATTTCGAGAATTCCTGAAACTATTTCAGGAAAATTTTCCCGTTTCCCGAAACCCCTAGGGGTTTTTCATTTCGGGAAAACCGGTTTTCGCCGCAAAACCTCCCGCCTTTTCCAAAAACCGGTAGGAATTCCACTGGACCAAGTCTTTAGAACAGGGCAAAAAGACACAGCCACCGGCCTTAGAGGTTAAACAAGCCTGCAAACCCGCCGGACGGGAACCGGGACACAGCTTTAATAGCTTAGGGTTCGAGGTGGAGGTTGGGGACACATAATTAAAAGCCGTTCGTTGCTATTAATGTCAACCGAGGCAGATACGTGTCGTAAATTCGTCGTGCCGAAACTTTATTCGGCAGGGTGGAATGATGACCAAATAGGCGAACAACGCCCGTTTACGGACGGGCGAATCGTCGTGGCTGGCAAAATGGCTTGGCGACGTCCCCAGAAACGCGCTGATTACTTGCTCCGCTACCGGCAAAGCCTTCCCTTGGCAGTAGTTGAAGCAAAAGCTTCTCATAAGAACGCCGCCTCGGGACTTCAACAGGCGAAGGAATACGCCCAAATCCTTGATCTCAAATTTGCATACGCCACCAATGGCCACGAAATCATTGAGTTTGATTTCTTGAGCGGCAAAGAGTCGATCATCGAGGCATTTCCATCCCCTGAAAATCTTTGGAACCGTCTGCAATACCGTACCGGCTTAAAAGCAGAGCAACAGCAACCCCTCCTTACTCCGCCAAACCTTACTAACGGCAAAGATCCCCGTTACTATCAGCAGATCGCGATTAATCGCACTTTGCAGGCTATCGCCGGAGGAAAGCGCCGTGTCTTGCTCACCATGGCCACCGGCACCGGTAAGACCGTCGTAGCCTTCCAAATTTGCTGGAAGCTTTGGACTTCGAAGTGGAACGCCAAAGGCGATCCTACGCGCAAACCTCGCATTCTCTTTCTAGCAGATCGCAATTTCTTAGTAGATGATCCTAAAGACAAAACCTTTGCTCCCTTTGGTGATGCCCGTCACAAAATCGAAGGCGGCGATATTACCCACGGACGCGAGCTTTATTTCTCTACCTACCAATCCATTGCCAAGGACGCCAACCGCCCCGGCCTTTACAAAGAGTTTGCCCCTGATTTCTTCGATCTCATCATCATCGACGAATGCCACCGGGGAAGCGCCAAGGAAGAATCGAACTGGCGGGACATCCTCGAATATTTCACCTCCGCTTATCAAATAGGCATGACCGCAACGCCGTTGCGGGATGAAAACCGGGACACCTACCTTTACTTTGGCAATCCCGTCTATCAATACAGCCTCAAGCAAGGCATTGATGACGGTTTCCTTGCCCCTTACCGCGTCCACCGCGTCATTACGCAATGGGATGCCGCTGGCTGGCGTCCGAGCAAGGATGAGTTAGACCGCTACGGACGCGCCATCCCGGATGAGGAATACCGCACTGCCGATTTTGAACGCTTGGTTGCCTTACGCGCCCGGACGCAAGCCATTGCCAAGCATTTAACCGAATTCCTGAAAAAGACGGATCGCTTTGCCAAGACGATCATCTTTTGCGTGGACCAAGAGCATGCTTCGGAGATGCGCACGGCGCTGAATAATCTGAACAAGGACTTGGTAAAGGACTATCCGAATTACGTTTGTCGCGTGACATCAGACGAAGGCGACATCGGACGCGGACACATGGAACGTTTTCAAGACCCCGATACCAAAACGCCAACTATCCTTACCACCTCCCAATTACTCACCACCGGCCTAGACGCCCCTACGTGTCAGAACGTCGTTCTTGTTCGCATGGTGAATTCCATGGTGGAATTTAAGCAGATCATCGGACGCGGCACACGTGTCCGTGATGATTACGGCAAGCTTTGGTTCAATATCATCGACTATACCGGCACTGCCACGCGGAATTTCGCCGATCCTGCTTTCGATGGCGATCCGGCCTTTGCTTCTCAAGAAGAAATTGATGAGTACGGCAAGGTGAAGGAAACCGAAATCCTTACGCCCGAGGAACCGGAAGATCCAAGCGGTGAAATCAAAGAGCCGAAGGAACAGATCGAAATTGATTACCCGGCAGACAAGGAAAAGCGGAAATACTATTACGATGGCGGACAGGTAGAGATTGCTGCCGACCTCGTTTACGAGCTGGACGCGGACGGCAAGCAATTGCGCGTGGTGAAGCTGACGGAATACACCGGGGATAAAGTGCGTTCCATTTGCCCGAGCACGGTGGAGCTACGTGCCCGTTGGAGCGATCCCGAGCAACGCGCCGAGATGATTCAGCAGTTGGCCGAGCGCGGCATTGATTTCCAAGCCCTCGCCCTGCAAGCAGGCAAGCCCGAAGCCGATCCTTTCGATCTCCTTTGCCATTTAGCTTACAACGCGCCCATTTTGACTCGCCGCCAACGCGCCGACCGCGTGAAGAAACAGGAAACCAACTTCTTCGACGGTTATGGACCGGAAGCCAAGGCGATCCTCGGCGATCTTCTGGAAAAATATGCTGCCGATGGGGAGCTGCAATTCAGTTTACCGGACGTTCTAAAAGTTCCACCAATTTCACACTATGGAAATGTGAATGAGATAATTGGACGATTCGGAGGAACAGAAAAACTACGAAGTGCAGTTAACCAACTACAGTCACTGCTGTATGCTGCATAGACAAACGCAAACAATTTAAAGAGGCAAAGGTATGTCTAGGTGGAAATCGAATTTCAATAATCTGCAAATATCGGAAAAAACGAACAACTGCCTAAATGCACTTAAAACACTATCTCTCGATGGTTCCGAGCAGGGCTCCATTCAGGAATATGAAAGATTATTAAAGGTCTTAAATGCGCTACAGAGCAGATTCTCGAAAATTGATGTGGAGCTGTATAGTCAACACCGCTGGAATCAAGTTTCAAACTGGCTTAACAACCTTCTAAATGGAATCCAACAATTTGCCGCACGTAAGCGAATTTCACACCTACATGAAGCTAATAGCGCAGCGGATGCGATACTGGATGAGTTGAAATCATTCGGCTCGGCTGAAACCGTTGAGGAATTTAAGTCAATCGCAGATGCCAACGCACAGTTTCAACAAAAAATTGTTGAAGAACTGGATCGCGTTAAAGGCAAATCCAACGACATTAAATCCCAGCTTGATTCTCTCTCTCGGGCTATCACGGATGGCAAAACGCGTTTAGACGAGCACACCAATACCATCCAACAACAGAAAGCTCGACTTGATCAATCTATTGCCGAGTTTCAAAGTCAGTTCTCGCAAGCCCAAGAAAAAAGAAATGTTGAGTTTGCCGCTGCCATTAAGCAAAAGCTGGAAGAGCACCTAAAACAGTTGCAGTCGTTTGAAGACACATTTGCGGCACGTTCTCAAAAGCACGCAGATGAATACACCAACTTCTTTTCTACAGCGAAGAGTGAAAATACGGCCCACTTAGAGTTCATTGCTTCGCGCAAAGAAGAAATCGACAAAATATTCGGAGCCATCGGTTCAACTTCATTTTCAGGAAACTTCAAAAACACTGCTGATATTGAAGGGAAAGCTGCCAATCTTTGGCGGTGGATTGCGATTGGCTTAATGACTGCCATGATCGCTGTAGCATGTATCGCGTTTTATTTTAGCATAAAAAATCCGACCGATATGACCGTGTTTCTTTTCCGGATGGGCACAGTAGTGATTTTAGCCATTCCCGCCGCCTATGCAGCAAATGAATCATCTAAACACAGGGAAAGGGAACGGCTCAACCGGAGATTCTTCCTAGAATTAGCTTCAATCGATGCCTACTTGGTTCTGCTGCCAGAGGAACAGCGCAATGCGATTAAAGGTAAACTCGCCGAGAGATTTTTTGGCGCTCCCGAATCTCCCGCTTCCACCGGCGATGTCACACAAAAAGATATGTTTGGTGTTCTCACCAATGTTTTGAACAATTTGACCAAAGCGAAGTAGATTTATGGCATTGCTTGCGGAGGAGATTGTTGAGGAATGGTTAAATCGAGCCGGATGGTTTACCATTCGCGGCATAAAGCTTGGCGTTGAAGAAATCGATATTCTTGCCCTAAAACCAAGCCCGGACAAGGGCATCCTTTGTCGGCACGTAGAAGTTCAAGCGTCATTCAATCCGGTTAGCTATCTGACAAAAATTCCCAAAGCTAAGAGAAAACTCGGCGAGTCCGCCAGCAACGCTAGACGCAGAACGGAATCAGAGTTACAGGAAAGCGTAGCCTCTTGGATTCATCAAAAATTCGATCACCCCCGGAAGGTTGCTCAACGAAAGGCTCTGCATAATGGGGAATGGAGCAGAGAATTGGTAGTTCACAACTTGCGGCACCCAGAAGAAAAAGAAGTTATTCGAAGTGCAGGTGTTGTTGTTCATGAACTTGCCACTCTCATCGAAAGTTTTCGACAAGGTAATCAGATCGTCCCCCGAGCTGCCGGGGCAGATTTCGTTGAGTTGGTAACCGGTTTCGATTTGAGTAAAGGAGATGCGACAATTGAAGAATGACGCCCTAGCCACCACCGCCCAATCCCTTGGCTCTCTACTCAAATCCTCGCGTGACATCATGCGGAAGGATAAGGGGCTGAATGGCGACTTGGATCGCTTGCCCCTGCTTACTTGGATCATGTTTTTGAAGTTCTTGGATGACTTGGAACTTCAACGGGAAGAGGAAACCAAGCTCGCTGGAAAAAAGTTCAAACCCGCCATTGAAGCACCTTATCGCTGGCGGGATTGGGCCGCCAAGACGGATGGCATTACCGGCGATGAATTGCTGGCGTTCATCAATAACGAGGACGCAGTTTTGCCCAATGGCAAACGTGGTCCGGGTTTGTTCCGCTATCTTCGCACGCTTACCAGTGAAAACGGCGACAATCGCCGCGACGTGATTGCCACGGTGTTTAAGGGCGTAGATAACCGCATGAAAAGCGGGTATCTGCTCCGCGATGTCGTCAACAAGCTGAATGGCATTCATTTCACATCCAGCGAGGAATTGCACACCCTCGGCACGCTCTATGAATCCATGCTTCGGGAAATGCGCGATGCTGCCGGGGATTCAGGCGAGTTCTACACCCCTCGCGCCGTCGTCCGCCTCATGGTGGAAGTAACGAATCCGCGCTTGGGTGAAACCGTGCTAGATCCCGCCAGCGGCACGGGCGGTTTCTTGGTGGAAGCCTACAACCACCTCGCCAAGCAGGTTAAGACCGTGGCAGATCGCCGTGTCTTGCAGGAAAAAAGTATCTTCGGTTGTGAGCCGAAATCACTCCCTTATCTGCTTTGCCAAATGAATCTGCTTTTGCACGGCTTGGACGCTCCGCAGATCGATCCCGGCAACGCCCTCCGTCACAAGCTGACGGACATCGGCGAACGTGAACGAGTGGACGTAATCCTTACCAACCCGCCTTTCGGTGGTGAGGAAGAGAAAGGCATTCAGGGCAATTTCCCCGAGGATAAGCAGACGGCGGAAACCGCTTTGCTCTTCCTGCAACTCATCATGCGTAAATTGAAGCGGCAAGGCGGCAAAGCCCGCGCTGCCGTGGTTGTTCCGAATGGCACCTTGTTTGGTGATGGCGTTTGCGCCCGGATCAAAGAAGAACTGCTCAAGGAATTCAACCTCCACACCATCGTCCGCCTTCCGAATGGCGTCTTTGCCCCGTACACTGGCATTCCTACGAACGTCTTGTTCTTCGACCGCTCCGGCACGACACAGGATGTCTGGTATTACGAGCAACCCTTGCCCGAAGGACGGAAGAACTACACCAAGACCGCCCCTATCCAATTTGAGGAATTCTCCCCGCTCGTTGCTTGGTGGAACAAACGCCAAGAGAACGAGAACGCTTGGAAGGTGAAAGCCGCCGACCTGCTCGCCGCCGGTTGCAACTTGGATCGTAAGAACCCCAGTGCCAAGGAAGACATCACCCACCTGCCCCCGGAACAACTCGCCGCCAGCATTCTCAAGAAAGAACAGCGAATTGCAGAAATTATGTTTAACCTTCAAAAAGCACTGGCCTCCTAAAGTGTTTGAATCATTTTCCAACCGAACCGATTGGCCAGTCAAACCGCTATCAGCGGCTATTCGCATTAACAAAGAATCGCGATTTCAAATAGATGATTTGGTAGAATATCGAATTCTTGGCGTCACGAATCGTGGCGGTGGTGTTGCTATAAAACGCACAGTTCGTGGCAGTGATTTGACAATGCGCGAGTATCAGCGCGCCTCAGTTAATCAGTTAATGTGGTGCAAAGTTGATACGAAAAACGGCGCGTTTGGCGTAACAACTGAAGATCATGCAGGTTGCCTTGCATCGCCTAATATGTGTTTGGCAGACATTGACACAAATATCATTGATCCGCGTCTTCTGCAAAAACTCTTTATGATGCCAACTGTGGTCGATGCCATCACAGCCGCAAGTCTAGGAACAACAAATCGCCAATATCTTAAACCTCAAGAAGTTCTCGACACGATTCGTTTGAGGCTGCCTTCTTTGATAGAGCAAAAGCGGTTGGTGGCACGTATAGAGGAACTAGCCGCCCAAATCCAAGAAGCCCGCACCCTCCGCCACCAAGCCACCCAAGAAGCCGAGGCTCTTTATTCCCAACAATTGAGTATCGTAATGATGCCGCACGACGAAGGCTGGAAAAGAGAAACAGTGGTTGATGTGATCGAATCGATGGATGCAGGGTGGAGCCCACAATGTGACGATCTACCAGCAAAGGAAGGTGAGTGGGGAGTCCTAAAAACAACTTCCGTTCAATGGTGCAATTTTCAGGCCGAACATAACAAAGCATTGCCTCAAAGCCTCCAACCTATCCCCCATTTGGCTGTGAAGAAAGGTGACATCCTTGTCACCCGAGCAGGCCCACGAAAACGTGTCGCTGTAGTTGCAGCAGTGCGCCGTGATGAACCATTCCTTACGATTTCGGATAAGCTGATTCGCTTGCGGGCAAATCTCCAAAAGATTGAACCGAGATTTCTGGAGCTGTCGCTAGCTTCGCCTTTCTCACAAGAACATCTCGTTCAACGAAAAACAGGTTTAGCAGATGCTCAGGTAAATATTTCTCAAACAATACTCAAAGCAACTCCCGTAGCGTATCCATCATTGATTGAACAATGCCGGATCGTAGCCGAGTTGGACAGGTTACAAGCAGAGGTAGAGCGCTTGAAAAGTCTGCAATCGGAAACCGCCAGAGAGCTAGACGCCTTGCTCCCCGCCATCCTAGACCGCGCCTTCAAAGGAGAACTATTAGAGAAGTCAAAACCTTCAGGCATGAGCACATTACCATTCCGGCACCCAACTACTACTTGACGCACATACCATGAGCAAAAAACGCGAGAGGAATCGCCTGAAAAAAGCGATTCGCACAGAACGCGCTAAGATCGCGGAGGATAAGAAAGGTATTCGCAATTCGCTCCTTAAAGTCGGCGCATTCATAATCGGCTTTATCGGAGTTTTATCGTCGTTAGTTACCTTTTTACCTCGTCTTTCGCTAAGCCAATTTCCCGAAGCAAATCCTGATAGTCCTCTCTCACTAAAATTTCAGATAGCAAATGAATCAATAGTTCCCCTGAGAAAAGTTGAATATAGATGTTGGATGCCCTTCGTTTTCTCGAGAAAACCTGACATAACAACTCCTCCCGTGGAAGCAGTAAACGATTCAATTGAAAGCCGGAGATTTTTTGACGTCGGCAATCTCAACCCCGACGAAAAAGTTACAATTTCTACCTTCGGTTTCACAAAGCTTGCGCCTAATGAGGATATTTCAGTTGTTCTAGAGTTCGAGATATCTTACCGACCTATTTTTATGCCTTGGCGTGTTCACAAACGAGTAAGGATGGTTTCGATTGTAGATCGAGAGGGAAATACAACTTGGGTCCAGCATCCACTTGGAGACCTTGACTATTTACAGCGAGGAAGACATAGAATTTATCAAATACCAATTCCCCTAAGCGCATTGGAAAAAAGCCGTTCTGCTGGCTCAAAAGAAGTAGTTTATTCCCTAGAGAGTGGTCGTATTGAACATAAAGAGACGAATCCAAAGAAAGGGTCAAATTGACATGATCATAGACCTTAATCTTTATGACCAAAGCAGAGTATGCCATTAAGCGAAAAATCCCGGCTCATACTTCAGGCCATTGCCAAAGGGCAGACGTATGAGCAAATTCTGGTTCAGGATTTGGCTTGGACCTACCATGACATATTCAAAGCAGCAGCCGAAGCACTGGAGAATCCACCAGACAGCGCTCCTAAAAAGGCCTATTCAGTAGAAGCAATGCGGCAGAAGCACGCGCTCGCGTATGAAAAATGGGATGCCACCCAAGATGAAAAACTCCGTCAACTAGTCGCACAGGGAGAGTCGGTGAATGAAATCGCCAGAATAATGCAACGTCAACCAAGTGCGATCCGCAGCCGTTTGAGTAAGTTTAACCTAAAGGCCCAAGCATAACTAAAGGTTTTATGGCCGTTCCAGAATTCAACGACATCAAAGCCCCGGCGATGCAGTTTTTTGCCGATGGCAAGCCGCACAAAATATCCGAGATTTATTTGGTGCTGGCAAAACACTTTTCTCTCACCGAAGCCGACCTAAGCGAAATGCTGCCAAGCGGCACTCAATCCCGTTGGCACAACCGCGCAAATTGGGCCTGCTATGATCTCTACCGCGCTGGCTTGCTGGATAAGCCTAAACGCGGGTTCTATGTCATCACTGAACTAGGCAAGAAAGTTGCAGAGGCTAAGCCGAAGGTTATTGACCGCGATTTCCTCTTAAAGTTTCCGAAGTTTTCAGAATGGCTGAATGCTTCCGAAAAGAGCGGTGAATCCGCAACCTTGGAAAAGGACATAGCACTCAAGAGCGAAGCCACACCCAATGAAGTCATCGATGCCGCCTTTAAAAGCCTGCAAGCCACATTAAATGCCGAATTAATGGAACTGGTTCGCAAGATGAACCCGTACAGATTCGAGCGGCTGGTTTTGGACCTCTTGCTGGCCATGGGTTACGGCGGCTCTCGGGAGGAAGCTGCAACCGTCACGCAGAAGTCTAACGACGAAGGAATTGACGGTTTGATAAATGAAGATCGCCTCGGCTTGGACCGAATCTACGTCCAAGCGAAGCGCTGGAAAGATTCGGTTGGCCGTCCCCATATCCAAAACTTTGTCGGGGCTCTTGCTGGACAACACGCGCAAAAAGGCATTTTCATCACCACCAGCGATTTCAGCACTACCGCGCGGGATTACGTCAAAAACCTGCCTCAACGGGTTATCCTCATAGACGGCCAACGTCTTGCCGAATTAATGATCGAGCACAACATCGGGGTTTCGCGGGCATACAGCTACGAAATCAAACGCGTGGACAGCGACTATTTTGAGGAGGAATGAGCATCTCTTTTGCTAAGGTAACAACCGCTGAAATTGGAGCAGCGATCATTGAAACCGTTGCATTAAGCCGCAAAAACGGCCTTTCTAACTTGTAACCCAAAGTTGTAACCCGGTGCCGAAATTTGGGGTTTTTCAGGATGACTCAGGATGAGTCGAACGCGAAAAAAGCCCAATGATTTTCCGGTTTGATGACAGCAGATAACTCGGGAAAACTCCTGAAAAATGGCTGGTTGGCGTTAGGAAACCGCTGCTCTATCCATTTGAGCTATGGAGACATAGCGACTTGGTCTGCAAAAACTGCGGTCTTCTGCTCTCAGGGTCAAGCCTGCGGAACACTCTGTCCTTTAATTCTTCTGATAGACACTGATTCGCCGGACCTATAATTTATCAGCAAATGGAGCGGAGATACCCTCTACGACTAAAATTATCACAGCGGCAATTTTGGGCTGGCCAGTTTTTGCTGCTGGCGCTGGCCTTCGTTCCCATAAGCCGATGGCACCTCATGGCTGCACCCTACGTCGCTCAAACTTGGGGGCGTCCCACGTTTGTTCCTGGCATGCTGATCACGCCCAAGGCGGTTGCTATTGATGCCAACGGAAATTTCTACGTCGCGGATACTGGCAACAATAGCATCCAAAAATTTTCTGCTTCCAAGGAATATCTCGCTCATTGGACTTACAAAGAAGGGTTCCAGTCCATGAAGCCGATCAGCATCGCCCTGGACAGCCAGGGCAACAGTTATGTTAGCGATGATCAATTCCGGAAAATTCACAAATTCAACTCCTCCGGGGAACACGTCCTCAGTTGGGGCAGCAACGGATCTGGTGATGGCCAGTTCAGCCTGCCCATCAGCATAGCCATAGGTGCTGATGACGCCATCTACGTGGCGGATCAAGGTCTGCGGCGTATTCAGAAATTCGATACCGCAGGAAACTTTCTGCTGAAATGGGGGGCGCAGGGGGTGGCAGACGGACAGTTCTCAGTCATTGCCGGACTCGGTGTGGATGCCGAGGGTACCTTGTATGTCACCGATGAGAGCCTTGCCCGGATCCAAAAATTCGACGCAAACGGGAATTACCTCGGCAAGTGGGGGGCTTCCGGCAGCGAGGACGGACAATTCAAAGCCCCCTCCGGTATCGCCATCAGAGGCAACGATGTTTTCGTGACGGAACGTGATAACCACCGGGTGCAGCGGTTCGATCGTAGTGGCAATTTCCTGGCTAAATGGGGCGGGCCTGGTTTCGCCACCGGACAGTTCAACTTTCCCGCCGGCATCGCGGTGAGTAGTGATGACCACGTCCATGTCATCGACAGCTTCAACCACCGGGTGCAGGAGTTCACTGATACAGGAGATCTGGTCCGAGTTTGGGGAGTCAAAGAATATGTCCCCTTGGCCAATGTGATGGCACCTGTGCTGGATGCAACGGGCCATGTCTGGGTTTGTGATGCCAATGTCTCCAGCCTTCTCAAGTTTGACCCTCAAGGGAACTTGGTTTTTCGCTTCGGAATGAAAGGTTCTGCGGAAGGGCAGTTGAACTCTCCCGGAGATGTTGCCGTGGACCGCCAAGGTAATCTCCTGGTGGCGGATACCAATAATGGTCGGATCCAAGAATTTAGCCCTAACGGCCAGTTTCTTCGAGCCTGGGGCGCGCGCGCGGCAACCGATGGGAAGTTTCAGCATCCAGGAGGTGTGGCAATCGATTTGGCCGGGAACATCTACGTAAGCGATCTCTCCACTCATCGGATCCAGAAATTCGACGAAGATCGGAATTTTACGGCAAAATGGGGCACGAGCGGAAACGGGCCGGGACAGTTCAATGAGCCTCTCAGAATGGCCACTGACGGGACCAATTTTTTGTATGTTGCCGACTCTCAAAACCATCGGATCCAGAAATTTGACCTCAATGGTAATTATGTGACGTCCTGGGGCGGCGAAGGAACAGATGATGGCCAATTCTACTATCCGCAAGATATCGCCCTGAATTCGCTCGGCCAAATCCTGGTGATTGACATCGATAAGATTCAATGTTTTGACGCTGAAGGAACTTTGCTCAACAGATGGTCCGGGAGAGGGTCAGGACTGGCCATCGACGAGAATGGTGATTTTATCATTCCGCGCAGCTACGCCATATATCGTTATTCTTTCCGCGGCCCTGGCTTTAGTATGCGAAGTGACGGAACAAATCTGATTCTTGGCTGGTCGATGGAGAATGTCGGGTTCGAGGTAGAAAGCACGGATTCTTTGGGTCCAAATGCTACCTGGGCACCCCTAGGGGGAACTCAGGGATATGTTTTAGGTGATCGCACCTTGACCATACCCGTGCCCGCTTCTTCTTCTCAGTTCTACCGCCTCCGGAAAATCACGCCCTGATCCCATGAGTCCATATTTTGTGAATATCTCTCCATTGCAGATGCCGTCGCGCGTGCGAAAATGCTTCTGTGTCGGTCACCTCACAGATCAGTGCGGATAAGCGGGTCGCTCGCGGAGCTTCCGGCAACCCGACAAATCGTTTCGAGCAGATCCATCTGGAGCGTGATGAGGAATGGAATCCAGAGGACGACAATCTGCTGCGCACGCAGTTCCTCGTTGATCATTCCAAGACGATCATTGCCTATAATGACAGCCCGGATATCGGGTTCAGTGCCAGTGTGAATCCCTATCGCGGCTGCGAGCATGGCTGCATTTATTGTTACGCACGGCCCACGCACGAATACCTCGGTTTCTCCTCAGGCCTCGATTTCGAGAGCAAGATCATGGTGAAGCTGAACGCGCCAGTCCTATTGCGCGAGGAACTTTCCAAGCCCAAATGGAAACCGCAATGCCTTGCTATCAGCGGTGTGACAGATTGCTACCAACCCGTCGAGCGCAAGCTCAAGATCACACGCGGCTGTCTCGAAGTCCTCGCGGAATGTCGCAATCCTGTAGGCATTGTCAGCAAGAACGCGCTCGTGGTGCGGGACATCGATGTGCTTCAAGAACTCGCCCGTCACCAGTGCGCCATGGTGTTCATCTCGCTCACCACTCTGGACACCGATCTTCGCCGCGTGATGGAGCCGCGCACCGCTTCACCGCGCGATCGTCTGGATACCATCTCCAAGCTCGCCACTGCCGGCATACCAGTCGGCGTCATGACCGCGCCCATCATCCCCGGCCTGAACGATCACGAGATTCCGCAACTCCTCAAAGCCGCTTCCGAAGCCGGTGCCAAGCACGCCGGTCACGTCGTTCTCCGCCTGCCCTATCAACAGAAAGAGCTTTTTGATGACTGGCTCACGCGCCATTTCCCCGATCGCAAAGAAAAAGTGCTCAACCGCATCCGTGCCATCCGCGGTGGCAAGCTGAACAGCTCAGAATGGGGCAAGCGCTTTTCCGGTGAAGGCATCTTCGCGGAACAGATCCACCAGATTTTCAAAGTCGCATGTCATAAATACGGTATGAACAAAGACGAATTGCACCTCAGCACAGAGCATTTCAGACGCCCTGCAGGGAAGCAGTTGGAGTTATTCTGAGGCCATTTAGCTCTCCTCTTACAAAACGCACTCTTCCCACCACTCACAAAGGGAGTAATCTCTCTCCAGTGAGCATGGTTGAGACACACCTTCCATCTCGTCATGGAGCGACAAAGCAAGTTTTCATCCGCTTTTCCGCTGAATGAAAATCCATTCATGAAAACACATTCTTTGGTTCGTTTAGCTACGCTGTTAACCACCGCCGTTGCTTCACTCCTCGCCACGTGCTCGTTGCTGGCACAGGCGGATAAATACAGACCCGGTGACAAGATCGAATACCTCGAATCACCGATCAAAGATCTGTGGGAACCCGGTGTTTACATGTATGCCACGCCCGATGGCAAACAACCGATCATCCGCAAGAAGCCGAACGAATTTTATCCAGACGGCTCACAAACCGCCTACAGTTGGGAACGTATCCGCCCGCTGGGAACCAAGCCTGCTGCCAAACCGACCGTTGAAGCCCCGGCAAAAACCACGCCAGCCCAGCCCCCCGCACCCGTCGCCACCAAACCGGCTGCACCGGCACCTACTGCGACACAAACTCTTCCTGCCACGGCTGGTGGATTGATGACACAAGAGGAAGTCTTGAACTTTCTTCAAACGCGTCTGGGAGACCAGCCTTTCGCTCATCCGCAGAGAGAGCAGATACGAAAAGAACTCGCCGAGATGATCAAGAAACGCGGCGTGAACTTCCGCTACCAGACCCTCTCAGACTTCAGCAACCAGCTCGGCAAATACGGTGCCAGCTCAGACATCATCTTCCCTCTGCAAGCGAACTATGGGCCTCCCACCAAGGAACCTTGGTATATCGGCAAATGGAGCCTGAGCAAGATCGGCGCGACCGTGGATTACAAGGGCAACGACGGTTACATCTACCGCCAGACCGAGATCGGCGTGAAAGATGTCGGCTCCATCATCATCACGGCGGATGGCAGATACACTTGGGATATCGATGTTCCCAAAGGTGTGGCTCAAGGCACTTGGCGCAAGGCCAAGCCGGAAGAGATGCCCTATCAGGGCGGCGACGCCATCGTCTTGCAAAAAGCCAAAGGCGGCGTGGATTGGATCGTCCACCAAGACCGCGTAACAGAATTGAAAGGCGATTGGGTGAACATCGCCCAGCTCGATTCACGGCAGATCCGCGAGGGCGGTTTTCGGGAAGTTAAGAAGTAACTGACGCCAGTGGCGGAGAGAGGGGGATTCGAACCCCCGGTAGTGTTACCTACGCACGCTTTCCAGGCGTGTGCCTTAAACCACTCAGCCATCTCTCCAACCAGCATTTAATGAATCTTTTGCAGGTTCCGACACTAATCCCGTGCACCTTTCGGTATCGGGTTTAGCCAGAGGAAGCAACCGCCGCCGTCAGAAGACGTAAATGCGAAGCTTACCGCAACGATCCATCTGCTGTCTTTCTTGCATGGATATGCCCCGAGGGCAAGCGGATTCGCAAAAGGAAGGAATGCACCCCAAATTACTCGTGGGTAGGCATGTCGCAGGCAATGTCAGACCGTTCGATGATCGCTTTTGCCTTTCTTTGATTGGAATGAAGTATGAGAAGGTCCAGCCTAGTAGGCCGTCTGTTCGTAAAAACTGATGCTCAGTTCAGAATCGCATTATAGCCTAAAAACAATACGCAGTGCTTGGACGCCAAGGAGGTGGGCCTGGGGGAGGCCGCTGAAGAAACGTTCCAAACACTGCGCTAATTGTCAGAGAACGCAACCAACGCTCTCCACTTAATTAGATAGCACCGGTTCCAGAATGTTCAAATCGGTGGGGTAAATTTTTATTGGTTTCGCAAACGTCTATTTATCAAGGGGTAACAAAATTTCACCGGATTTTCGTGGATGACTTTCGAGGTGAAAAGTAGGCTGCGCGCATGATTCCCATTGAAGAGGCATTGGCGCAAACGCTGGCGGACCGGAGCATTTCCGGAGCAGAGAAGCGGGCGCTGGGAGAAATCTTGCGCACGGCGAATCTCAATGAGCAGCAACGGGCGGTGGTGCGGCATCAGGCGTTTGAGCTGGCGCGAAAGGAACTGGCTGATCCTCGAGCAAAGGAGATCTGCAACTGGCTGGAGGAAGTGAACAAGTTGCTCCTTCCTCAGAATGAGCCGGTGCGCACGGTGACAAACGAAGTGTTTTTCAGTCCAGGAAATGATTGTGCGTATCGCATCATCGATCTGTTGTCAGCGACGGAGCGGACAGCGGATTTGTGTGTATTCACAATCGCGGATGACCGGATTTCTTCAGCGATTCTGAATGCGCATCGGCGGCGGTTGAAGGTGCGGATCGTCAGTGATAATGATAAATCGTATGACGCGGGTTCGGACATCGAGGAGTTTCGGCGCGCGGGGATTCCGGTGCATCTGGATTGCGGTCCGGATCATATGCATCACAAGTTCGCGGTGTTCGATAATCGCATTCTGCTCACGGGCAGCTTCAACTGGACGCGGAGTGCTTCAGCGGTGAATCAGGAGAATATCATCGTGAGCAATGACATGCGATTGGTGGAGCCGTTCATGAAGGAGTTTGAAGCGTTGTGGGGAAAGATGGTTTGTTAAGGTGCGAGAGGAGAAGTGTGAAGTAAGAAAGGGGACAGGTTGACATTCGGGCGGCAACCTCGGACCTTCTCTTTTGCTGTGAGTAGTAACGAAGCCAGAACGAAACATGTTGTGCTGTATGACGGCGAGTGTTCGCTGTGTACGTTTCAATCGCGCATGCTGACGTGGCTGGACTGGCTGGATAAGGTGCGGTTGGTGCCTATCAGCGATCCGCTGGCGAAGGAGGTCGCGCCGGGCATCACAGAGGACCAGCTTTCGGAGGCGATCCATTGTGTGACGCCAGAGGGGCGGATTTATCGGGGGGCACGTTGTATCCGGTTCGTGGGCATGAGGATGCCGCTTTTGGTGCTGCCGGTCTTGATCTTGTGGATTCCGGGAGTGATCTGGGTAGCTGAGAAGGTTTATCAGTGGATCAGCAGGAACCGGTATCTCTTTAGCAAGTGGTTCGGCTGCAAGGAGGCATGTGCGATTTTGCCTTCCCGAAGGCGGCAGGGGGATAAGGGAGCGGTGACGGTGGAGAAGGGGTAGGGAGGAAACTAATTTTAAAGACGGCAGGCACCCCTCACCCCGGCCCTCTCCCCTCTGAGGGGCGAGGGAGATGGAGCATTACTGAGTTTTCCACAGCCTGTTGCGACTCCGCTGGTTTATCTTATGAAGGAATGTAGTCGGAAAAATCGCAAATTAACCCTTGCCAATCGGGTTTTCCCTGTTAGTTTTTCGCCTCTTTAATTTTTGGTAATATGAAAGCAGACATTCATCCGAATTATCAGGATGCCGAGATCCGGTGCGCCTGTGGTAACGTGATCCATACGCGTTCGACGAAGAAGACGGTCTTGATCGGTATTTGCAACGACTGCCATCCGTTCTACACGGGCCAGCAGAAGTTCGTGGACACCGCCGGTCGCGTGGACAAGTTCCAGCAGCGCTTGGCGAAGACCCAGGCCGCGCAGGACGCCCTCGCTGCCACGGGCAAGAAAAAGAAGAAGTAGCGTTTTCCAGCACACCGCCCGCATGGTTCACAAGACCGTGCGGGCGGCGTCTTTTTTCCGAGGCCGTGCGAACGGCCCTCTCCCATTTTTTATCACCGACTGAACGACCTACATGGATCTGCGTCCACATATCGAAAAATTCACCCGGCGTTTCGCCGAGGTGGAATCGTTGCTGAGCAGTCCCGACGCCTTCAATAATCCGCAGAAGGCACAGGAGCTAACGAAGGAATATGCGCGTCTGAAAGACTTGGTCGCAGCGGGCAAAGCATTGCTGAAGGCCGAGGCCGATCTGGCGGATAACAAGGAAATATACGCTGCTGAGTTACCGGATTCCGAGATGGCGCAGATGGCGAAGGAAGAGATCGCGCGGCTGGAAGAAGAGGTGAAGAAGCTCTCGCTGACGGTGCAGTACGGCATCATCCCGCCCAGTCCGGTGGATTCGCGTAATACGATTTTTGAGATCCGCGCCGGTGCAGGTGGTGCGGAGTCGGCGCTCTTTGCAGCAGACCTTTACCGCATGTATACGCGGTATGCGGAGGATCAGGGATGGAAGATGGAGCCGCTGGATTCGAGCTACTCGGATTTGGGTGGCTTGAAGGAAATCATCTTCAGCATCACGGGGAATGACGTTTACAAGCGCTTGAAGCATGAGTCAGGCGTGCATCGCGTGCAGCGTGTGCCCGCGACAGAAGCACAGGGGCGCATCCATACGAGCACGTGTACGGTGGCCGTGATGCCGGAGGCGGAAGAGGTGGACGTGGAGATCAAGCCGGAGGATCTGGAGATCAACGTGTGCCGTGCCTCAGGCAAGGGCGGTCAGGGCGTGAACACGACGGACTCGGCGGTGCAGATCATCTACAAGCCCACGGGCATGATCGTGCGTTGCGCGGATGAGCGCTCCCAGCAGAAGAACAAGCTGAAGGCGATGACGGTGCTGCGCTCACGTTTGCTGGATATCAAGGTGGCGGAGGAAGCGGCGAAGTATGCGGCGTTCCGTAAGGACCAAGTGGGTACCGGCGAACGCAATGAGCGCATCCGCACGTATAACTTCCCGCAGAATCGCGTGACGGATCATCGCATCGAGGTGACGCTGTATAGTCTGACGCAGTTCTTGGATGGGGATATCGATGGACTGGTGCAGCCGCTGCTGACGAATGAGCTGAACGAGAAGCTGGCGCAGTTGAAGCTCTAAGGTCGATGCTCGACGGGCCAGTAGAAGAAAATATCGAGGACGACGAGAACGATTACGAGATAGCATTATGGAAATTCGTGGGTTGATCTTTGATTGTGATGGGACGTTGGCGGATACGATGCCGTTGCATTGGCGCGCGTGGAATACGGTCGCGCAGCAGTATGGGTTGCATTTTCCGGAGGAGCGGTTTTATGCGCTGGGTGGTGTGCCTTCGCGGGATATATTTAAGATGCTGGGTGAGGAGCAAGGCGTGAAGCTGGACCCGTTGCAGGCCTCGCATGATAAGGAGAATGCGTATTTGCCTTTGTTGCCGCAGGTGATTGCGATTCCAGCGGTGCTGGCGATCGCGGAGCAGAATTTCGGTAAGCTGCCCATGGCGGTGGCCTCAGGCGGGACGAAGCCGATCATCACGCAGGTGCTGGAGCATCTGCGCATCGCGCATATGTTCGATGCAGTGGTGACGAGCGAGGATGTGAAGAATCAAAAGCCCGCGCCGGATATTTTCCTGGAGGCAGCGCGGCGCTTAGGGGTGGAGCCACAGTATTGTCAGGGTTTTGAGGATGCGGAGCTGGGTTTGCAGGCGATCCAAGCGGCGGGGATGCACGTGGTGGATGTGCGACCGATGTATCGGAGGTAGGGGAGCGCCACCTTTTATTTCGACGCGATGAGGATGGTCGCGAATTAGTCGACCGTAGTCTCCCGGTTGCATTTCACAGAGAGTGTTTTGCACTTGGGGCAGGGCAGTGTTTTATCCATGGCTTTGAAGGGTTTGTTGAAGGTGGAGCTGCCACAGTGGGTGCAGGATTTTGATTTGAACCAAGATTTCAATTTTTCTGGATTCTGGGCCGCAAGCTTCAATTCCTTGTGATTGATTTCGAGTTCGGATAATTCACCGCAGGTCAGGCATATCACGCTGCTGACATAGACAAGCCGGTTTTCTGATTCCGCTTTTTCCCAAGTGTAACCGTGTTCAGCTAAAGTGCAGCTTGCGAATAAACCGCTTAGTTGCACGACCTTTTCATCGAGAACCAGTTTATCAAATCCATCTGGGATGTAATCGTATTGCTTGCCATCAAATGTACGGATGGCTGACCAATCGCAGCTTGTACATTTGATTCGATACAGGTCCATGGCTTCAATCGAGGCCTACTTTTTTCCGCCAGACTTCGCCGGAGCGCTTTGTCTTGCGGGTTTCTTCCACACGTAGCGGAACATCAGGGTGCGTAGCGCTGCTGTAAGCGGAATCGCGAGGACGCCGCCGAGGATGCCGCCGATGAGCGTGGTGCCGACCATGACGGAGATGATGATGGTCAACGGGTGAAGGCCCACGCGGTCGCCGATGATCTTGGGGGAGATGACGAGGCCCTCCATCATCTGAACGAGGATGAAGATGCCGACGACGGCCAAGGGATGCCAGAGATCGCCGAATTGGATGGCGGCAAGTGCGAGTGCCGGGATGATGCTAAGCATGACGCCGAGATAGGGGACGATGCTGAGGACGCCGGCGACGACGCCGAGCAAGATGGCGTAGTTCAGGCCGATACCGAGAAACCCGAGCGTGAGCATGCCGCCGACGCACATGGCCACGAGGACTTGGCCGCGGAAGAAGACGATGAGGCAGTTGTTGATCTCGTTGATTACGAAAACGACTTCGTCCTTCAACTTGGATTCTTGTAGAGGCAGGTAGTTGCTCCACTTGCCAGTGATGCCTTGCTTTTCGGAGAGGAAATAAAAGACGTAAACGGGCACGAGGGCGAAGCCAGCGAGGAGTCCGCCCCAAGAGGCGACTTTACTCAGTTTTTCAACGACCCAGGCGGAGACGACGGGCAGTGCGGTGGTGGCCCAGTTTTGGGCGTCGGCACCAATGCCCTCATCCCAGGCTTGTTTGGCTTGCTGACCTAGGCGGGAGGATTCGAGCCAGACACCGAGTTTGTCTTTCAGCTTTGCCGCGTAATCGGGAATGAGATCGATGAGCTGGCTGGTTTCCACGAGAAGTTGCGGGATGACGGTCGCGAGCATCATGAGGAAGAGCATGACCGCTACAAAGAAGACGAGGAGAATGCCGCGGGTGCGGGGGACTTTCTTACGCTCCAACCAATCCACCACGGGATCGAGCAAGTAGGCGAGGATGGCGGCGAATGCGAGAGGAAGCAGGACGGAGGAAAGGGCGTTGATGAGCCAGCCGAGGCCCCAGATGACGACGCCGAACACGGCGATGGTGACGCCGACGGCGAGCGTGGTCAGGGAAAACCAGAGGACGCGCGCCTGTGTTTCGCTGGGTGCCGGAAAGCTCATGCCTATGTATGTATGAATAGCTGAGCAGGTGATGGTGTCACCAGTTCAATTTTATGTCTTTTTATCAATCAACAACAATTGGAGGATGACATGGTCTGGGGAAACGGGAGATTACAAAGAATCGGATAATTGAGAGTCGGGCCATTGTAGCGATCTGGAGGTGCTTCTTGGTGTCCACCGTGCTGTTCATAATGCACTGGCCAATGTTATGTTTCCTTCAATATCTTCCGTGAATCGTGTGTTTGAGAAGTTGAACTGCCAGATCCGTGGTTACGCCCAAGTCCAGATGATATTGCTCATTGCCATCTTCGTTTCCGCGCTTACCGCCGCGCTCTTCTTCAAAGACTTCTTTGATGACCATAGTGATTTCACTGGCTGCCTCTTTGAAAACTCCCGGGATAAATGCGACAACCTCACGGCGTACCTGAATGACCCGGAAGGGGCTGATGACAATGGCGTGTCACGCCTCAAACTCATCGCCTACCTCGCCGTCGTCATTGGGAGTGGCGTCCTGGTTTACCTTATCTTCACCAATCACTTCGGTTCCGACTTCTGATGGAACCCGGGTTGTTCCGAATGGCAGCAATACCCGAAGGGAAGGCAGTCTCTGACATTCTAATAATTACTGCATCCGTATCTCCAACAGGGAGGAGGGGGGCTCCCGTCCCACTCCTAGCCGTCCTCAAACTTACTGGAATCATCTTTCCGTCACGATCTGCGGCCGCGTACTCTCCACGATTGAAAGCAGTTCCTTCTGCTCTTTGTTAGGTATCTTTAGGCGGTCCAGCGACGCCTTCAAATCTCCCAAGGCAGCATCGAATTCCGGGTTGCCGATCCGCATGTTCGCATGCGTCTCCTTCATGTCCTTGCCGTCGTACTTCGCCGGACCACCGGTCGCCAGCACCAGGAATTGAACAAGATGCTTCTTCAACCGCGCCACGCTCCTCTCATCCGCCGTCCACGGCTCCGGCCCATCCTTGCGGATGAATGCGACGCCTTTCCCCTTCACATCTGAGCGGTCCCAGTTTACCCGCGGATCTTGCAGTACTCGTGGCGTGAAATCATCGATGATCGCTTTGATCCCCTCCTCGCCGCCCAAGCGGTCGAACAATGCCAGCTTGCCTTCCACCTGCGCAGCCGTGACTCCATTCGTGGTCCCACCCTCAGCTACCTCCGCCTTCTTCACACCTTTCTCTCCACTGCCTTCACCGGTCCCGGCCAGTTGCTGTTCCTTCGCCATGCGCTGGCTCGCGCGCTGATCGGCATCGCGGCTGCCGGAAGTGAAGAAATCATCATTTTTCTTCGCGCTCTTTGAAGTCCCGCAGCCCACGAGGCCGGTCAAGGCCACGCTCAAAACACACAACACGAGCGGACGCCATGTCACGCTTCCGATAATTTTACTCTTCGTTTTCATGGTATTACTGAAGTGTTTCGTATTGCTCACTTGGTTCGCTGTCTCCCGCAGAAATCGGATCCGTAAATTCCGGCGGTTCAAAATTCAGATTTCCCACCGCCTGTTGCCCGCCCTCCAATCGCGGCAGATATGCCCGGATAAACGCATTGCGAAGGATGTTTCCCAACGTGGCAAAAATGTCTGCTGACGTCGCACCCGTCGCATCACCAGAGAAGGGGATGAGCGTGCCGAACTGGTCTCGCGGATGGTTCTTGAAAACAAATGTCACGCCACCCACCAGCGCCTGCCAGAAGAAGTGCAGCACATTCCCTTCCTCGATATCTTCCGTGATGCTGAACACCTTCAGGTTACGGAATAGCGGCTTGGCATAACCTGTGATCAACCCCTCCTGCACATCCGTCTCCAGTACCAGATCGAAGTACCCCCGCTTGAAATCAAATTTCCCATACGCCAACGCCAGATCATTGATCCGCGTCACATCCAAGCCCAATAATTGCAAAGCCATATGAAACGTGGGCCGATACGAAAACGGATCCAGCGTCATCTTGTATTCAAACTTCGCGTGATCCATCACCAGACCCTTCGCCTCCACCGTGGAAACCAGCGGCGTCGTCTCATCCCGGATGTTGCCCAAATTATCGATCTTTCCCTGCACCTTGGAGATATAAACATCCACCACGCGTGCCAGTTGATACGCCCGAAAATGGATCGAGCCATTTTCGATCACTGCGCTGTTGATCTTGAAAGGGAACAAATCCTTGATCATGTCCAGCCACGGAGTACCGGCACCTGATTGCGTATCATCCTCATCAGGCGCATCCACGAAGTTCAACTCCGGCTCCAGCATGTGCACGCGCCCCACGATCCTGCGATTCCACAAAGCCTGCCATTCGATCGCAAAATCCACGCGTTTGCCCGCAAAGAAGGGGACCGGTACATTTCCCGCCGTCTTGTTGATCTTCACATTCTCGATCGAATAAGCCCCGCGCCACAGGTGAATGCTCACATCCCCGATCGTCCCGTCATACATCGGATTTCTGTCCAATGTCCGGTTCACATAATCCCGAACCATCACCGGCAGAAATGCCCTCCCGATCGCCAATATCACCACCAACCCGGCAACGAATATCCAGAACCGCCTCCAGCCCCGATGCTCTTTGCGCTTTTTCTCGATCATCGCAGGTCGATGGCTTGGATGCTCCGTGAGGCTCGTGCTATGTGGCGTCTCTTTCATCCCAGAAGTGTGGTGTCCAGTTGTCTCTGGATACAAAAACTGCGGTCGGAGAACGCATCCCCGACCGCAGATGAATTCACTTTTGCTTAGCGGCTGACATGCTCACGGCTCTTGGATTTGTCATCCTTAGGCGTGGAGGCCTCACCCGTTGTGCAGATGTCCTGTGCGCCAGCGCGTTCGAAGATCTCCTTCGCGCGCTTGATCTCATCCGAGTTCTCGGTATGCACCGAGATCAAGATGTTACCCGCACGGACCTTGCCCTCATAGCGCTTGGCTTCCAGTTCCGGAATACCAAGGCCGATGAGGCCGCCCGTGATGCCGCCAGCAGCAGCACCCACAGCTGCACCGCTCAAAGCTGCCATGATCGGACCGGCTGCGATGAATGGGCCGACACCCGGGATAGCAAGGGCGCCGATGCCAGCGACCCAACCCAAGGCACCACCCAGCACACCACCCGTGGCCGCACCTGTCACTGCGCCTTCGGGGGCCTTGGTGTTCTTCTCATGGGCGAAATCACGGCTCGTCTCCTTGTCGGGGAAGAGCACGGAGATGTCGTTGTTCGAGAAGTTCGCCATCTTCAGGTTGTCCACGATCAGGTCCGCCTGGTTCAAGGACGTTGCGATACCGAATACAGATTTTTTAGACATAATATTTCCCTTTTGTTCGTTGTGTTGTTCTGTTTGTTGATTGTTACTTCTGCGGCGGACGTCCGTCCTGGCTGCGACCGGTCGGCACGAGTTTCACCTCGATCTGGTTGTCCACATTCTCAGCACGGGCCACGCGGTTTGCGATGTCACCCACGATGCGTTTTTCTGCATCGGTTTCCACCGGGCCGCGCAGCGTGACCTTGCCGTTATTGCTGATCACCTTCACGTTTTGCGCGCTCAGCGAGATGTTCTTGTTCCCCACGAGCTCCTTGCGGATGCGTGCCGTGGTATCGATATCCGCCTTGGAGGTGCCTTGTTCGATCGGCGTCAAGGTGCGGCCATCACGGTCGCGTTCATTGCGGGCCGTATTGTCTGCATCTACAATTCCGCGTTCGGTCCGGTCCATTTTGCGCTCAACTGCCTGTTCCGTGCGCTCAACCGTCCGGTCAATGGCGCGTTCAGTGCGTTGCGCTGTGCGATCAATCGCGCGTTCTGTGCGGCTGCTCCAACTGTTGTCAGAGAAATAAGGTTCCACGTTGAACGGACGATATACCGTCTCCACGTACGTCCTGTCGCCGAAGTCAGGCCATTGGTTGGACTTGAAGTGCGGCGCACGCGCCAGCACCTCCTTTGTTGCGTCCAGTTGCAGCGCCTTCTTCTCCGCATTGAAGCTCAACACCGAGGAGGGGACTGCGGTCAGTTCGTCCCCGAGTCCGATGAAGCCTCCGGAGGAGATCGCCACAGCAACGATGCGGCCCGAGTGGATGTCCACCAGCAGGTTATCCACATCACCCAGTTTCTCATCCTGCAAGTTCTTCACCGGCATACCGATGACCTTGCTGGCGCGATGCGTATTCACCAGACGTGCGTTAGGGATCGTGTTGTTGGATGTCTTGAGATCACCTTCGATGCGTTCCTTGTCCCACGTGCCGTCTGGCAGACGCTTGATCACCGTGTTAGGCGAATCATTGCGCGCAATCTTGTTGTCTTCGAGGTAATCGAGCGAGGATTCCTTGCCGTAGTGGCGATATACAGTATGCAGCCGGTCTGCCGTGTAGGCTTCATCCCACTTCGACATATCAAACTTCGGAGCGGATTTAAGCTGCTCCTTCGTCGCATCAAGAATCAAGGTCTTGTCAGCGGTATTTTGACGGAAGGCGCTGGGCGGCACGGCCGTCAACGTATCGCCGATACCGGCGAAACCGCCTGTGGAAACGATCACTTGCAGCACCCGGCCGGATTCCACATCCACACCGAGTTCCTCAACTTTGCCGATCTTCTCGTCTTGTAGATTCTTCACCGTCATGCCCACCAGGTCAGATGCCTTGGCTGCTCCCGTCAGTTGAGCCGCACGCTTTTCCGCCTTGTCGGCCTTGATGGTGACTTCGGATGTCGATGTCGAACGATCCGTTTGTCGCTCTTTATTTTGCTGGGCCTGAGCAGAAATGGCGATGACCGTTGCGGCCGAGGCACAGAGTATTGTTTGTAGGTTGCGTTTCATATTGGTAGATGTTCAGAAGAGTGTTTCTTTCGCTCTTCCGTTTTTGTTTGTCTCCTCAACCTAGGCCCGGTCAGACACTGTCTCCATAGGGTACACTCCCCTGAAATTAAATGTGGAAAACCCCAATAAATACCGTGCAAAACACAAGCCTAACTCGTTGAGGAAGAAAGACCTCCTGCCTGCTGAAGAATTGCAACCGCAAGATTACGATTGCTTACGCGGGTCCGTGATCGCCATCGTCTTCGTGCTGGAAAAGCCGTTGAATCGTGAAAAGTTAAAAACGTTGCAACATCATCCTGTTTAATGTTTTTGATCTTTCAACGATTCAACGGGCCCAAGGTCAGCCACCCATCCAGATCCACATCCTGCGTTTTGTTCGCAAACCGCAATGGAAACCCGCTCGGTAATGGATTCACCACCCGCATCATCAAACGCGCATCACGCAACCGCCTTGGGAATTCCTTCAATGTCGCCGTATAAGTTATCGCCTCCTGTCCGGGGATGATTCTGCGGATATCCCAATCTACCGGCCAAGTCTGTTGCAATTTGTGGTCATGCCACAATCCGATCTCCACCTGCCATGGATAATAGAATGGGGCCACTGCAGTGTTCGTGACTGTCAGACTCAGGTGGACGATTTGCTCACGCTGCCGCCATTCCCAGTCGGCATGCGGAATATAAAACTCATACCCCATCTTGGGAGCCACTGTTTCCAAATCTACCAGCAGTCCACTTGGAAGCTCGCGTTTGTTATGCCGATAGCGTAACCAAGAGATGTGACCCTGCTCGATCAATTCAGAAAGGCGGGTGGGAGTGATGCTGCTGGCTGTCAGGCTTGGTAGTTTTTCTGGCATGTCGAATTCAGGATGCAATCGTGCACCCATCGGCTCCGTCTGCCAGCGCATTAGGGCCACTGGTCCCGCATTGGTTTGTTTCTGGTAGAGAGTGTCCGGCCTTTTCCAGAATGCGAACCAATCATCGTGGTAACCCGTGGGAAAGTCCTCGATCTCCTTGTCCGGCCAGCGGGTCAGCAGCTTGGTGTTTTTGAAATGCTCTTTGTAAGCCTGCATCATCGCCCGCTTCATCTCTGGAGGTACGGTGGTTTCCGGTGAACGCCTGCTATTGATGTCATGCCATTCGCCCCACGCTCCCAAAAGTCCCACCTCTATGAATGCGACTCGCGGATCGCCGTCATACTTTTTACCGAAAGCCCGGATAAAGTTCATGATCGCCATCCGGGTGAATACGTTGGTGTAGACTGGGAGGACCGTGCCGAGGCGCTGGCCGTAGAACCGGTTGGCCTGACTCACCGTGACCGTTGCTCCTGGTAATTCCGTCAGATAGAGAGGTGCTTCTGTGAACACTGGGCCGCTGCTGTCTCCGTAGAGATCCATCACTGGGCGGAGCACTAGCATCTTGCCCACAGCGGCTGCCCGGTTGAGCCTTCCTTCCAAAAAAGACCAATCGAACTCATCGGGCCCTTTCATCACCATCCGCAATGTCACATAGTTCCACCCGATTGTGCCCGGAGCGTTCAGAGGTTGCTCCAATCCCTTCAAAGGAGCCGGTTTGGTCTGTTGCTGGTAGTCCAGATGTACGGCAGCTTCCGCTGCTGCACATCTCATCACAAGCAGACAAATGCAAAAGAACACCACTGAATGAAGGTGATTCATTTGTTTTGAGGGATTTCTTTGTCTCGTGTGTGAAATCAGCAGATGATGAATGCGTTGAACCGGCCAGGTTGAGTGTGGTTCAGTGTTTCAACTTTCCCAGCGTCAACCATCCGTTCAGATCTGCATCTTGCATCTTGTTTGCAAAACGAAGCGGAAATCCAGTCTTCAAAGGATTCATGACGCGCAACAGAAGGCGGGTATTCTCCCTTTCTTCTGGAAAATCAGGCAGAACGGTCCTGAACGTGACCGCGTCTTTTCCAGGGATGACTTGACTGATGTCCCATGTCACCGGCCAGCGGTTTTGTATCTGATCGTTTTTCCAAAGAGCCGCTTCAAACTTCCACGGATAATAGAATGGAGCCACCCCCGTGTTCGTGATGGTCACGCTGAGTTCGAGCGTATGCTGCGATAGATTCTTTTTCCAATCTGCATGGGAGACGTACAGTTCGTAACCCATCTTGGGCGCGAGTGTTTCGAGATTCGTCAGCAGTTCTGCCGGCAGATACTTTTTATCCTTGGAGTAGCGCAGCCACGAGATGTGGTCGCGTTGTATAAACTTCAGAAACGCTTCGGAAGTGGCGGCGGATGGTGGCGTTTCAAATTCACTTGGGAAGGTGAAGTGCGGATGCAGACGCGCTCCTATGGGTTGGGTCTGCCAGATTTGCAAAGCAGCAGGACCTGCCTTGGTCTGGTTGCGAAACAAATTGTCAGGGATTCTCCAATCCGCGAACCAGTCATCATGATACCCTGTTTGATAGACAAGGTGTTGCTGCTTGGGCCAGCGAGTCATCAGCTTGGTCTTCTTAATGTTCTCGGTATAAGCCTTGAGCACCTCTCCTTCGAGGTCTTCAGGTACATCGGTCAGCGGGAAGTATGGATTTCTTGCGAAATATAGCTCTCCCCAAGCTCCCAGCAGTCCCGTCTCGATGAAGCCGATGCGCGGATCGCCATCATACTTGGCTCCGAAGGCCCATATGAAATTGAATATCGCCGTGCGTGTGGCGTCATTTGTATAGACCGGCACGGTGATACCTGTGCCATAGAGACGATGGTTGTTGTTGGTATGCTTGAATGTCGCGCCCGGTATGTTCGTCAGATAGAAGGGAAGTGCTGGGTAAAGCGATGGCCAGTCTATGATGGGCCGTAGAATCAGGTGCTTGCCCGCACTTGCAGATTTATCGAGTTGCTTCTCCAAGCTCGTCCAGTCGAACTCAAACGGCCCCTTCATCACCGAGCTCAACCGCAGATACGACCAATCGATGGTGTCATTTCCTGCGAGGCTGGATTCGAGTCCTTTGAGCGGAGCGGGTTTCGTTTGCGGCGCATACTCCAGCTCGATGGCTGATGCGTGTGCGGTCATGAAAACGACCATTAGAAGAATGCCAAGGACCACCGCTAAACGACAGCGGTGGTCCAACGCCAACTCCACCTCCCGGGCAGTTTCGGACATGCGAGAACTGACGCGAGATCTTTAAGAAATATTCAAAACGCTGAGAACATTCGTAATCTTGCACGCGCTTAGGCTTGGTAAGGGTGGGTGTGCTCGCGACGTCTCTCGAAGTTCCACGCTGTTCCCAACTCTGGTTTTTACAGCAGCATGTGCAATTGATCACGGCAACTCCAACTCATCAAATATGCATTCCTGAATGCCGTTTCTTTCCGGTGATAATTGTGCGTTTTGTCTCTGGTCACTCCCATCCATGTTGGTTCCGTGTTTCATCAGTGGCAGGAAATTTTCCCCACTGAAAACTGAACACTTGAAACTTCATTCCGTAATTTGCTCCGCCAACTCCTCCGCCGGATACGTCCATATCTCCGCCAGCGTCGGATGATAGTGTGGCATTGCTGCCAGTTCATGCACCGTCATCCGCTTCGCCATCGCTGTGACGATCTGATGGATGAGTTCGCCGCCGACAGGTCCCGCACAACATCCACCGATGATCTCGCCCGTTTTCGGATCAGCTAGCAGCTTCACGAAGCCATGCACCGCTTCCATGATCATCGATTTGCCGTGATCGTTGAATGGATAGCTCGCGGCGAGGTAGGGGATGTTCTTTTCCTTCGCTGCTTTTTCGGTGAGTCCCACGCTCGCCACTTGCGGGTCAGTGAAGATCACATTGATGAGCAACCGGTAATCCATCTCCTTCGGCTTTTCCGGCGTGACGATATTGTGCACCGCGATCTCGCCTTGTTGAATCGCGATGTGAACAATCTCATGCGGTCCGCAGCAATCACCCGCGGCGAAGATGTGCGCCGCACTTGTGCGTTGCTGTGAATCCGTGAGGATCCGTCCTTTCTCCGTATTCACTCCCGCTTTCTCCAATGCCAGCTTGGCCGTGTTTGGCACGCGACCCAGTGCGTGAAAAATCTCCTGCGCCTGCAAGCGCACTGTCTTGCCTGCCTGCTCGAACTCAATGCCCTTTTGCCCGTTCTCGATAAATGCTTTCTTCAGCTTCGTGTCTGTATAAACGGTCATGCCTTCTTTGACGAACACGTCCTCGATCACCTTGGCCGCATCCACATCACAGCTTCTCACGAAATGAGAACCCCGCTGGATGATCGTCACCTTCACATCGAAGCGCGCGAGAAACTGCGCCAGCTCCACCGCGATCGCACCACCACCTAACACGATGACCGATTTCGGCAATTCCTTGAGTGCGAGAATGTCATCGCTCGTGAGACAGCCGATCTCTTTCATTTCCGGCAAGGGCGGGGGAGCGATCACTGAACCGGTGGAGATGATGAAGTTTTTTGCCGTGAGCTTTTGCCCATCCGAAAGCTCCACCGTATGCGGATCGGTAAATTTCGCAAACGCGCGGAACAATTGGAAGCGGCCTGCATTCAACTGCTTCACGCGATAGTCCGCGAAATCCTTGATCATCGCCGCCTTGCGCGCCATCACCGCCGTGAAATCAAAGCTCACCTCGGGAATGCGCAAGCCCCATGTGCTGCCATGATCCGCGAGATGCTTCACCTCCGCTGCATAAAGCAAAGCCTTCGATGGCATGCACCCGCGCAGGATGCAGAGTCCGCCCAATTCCTCCGCACCATCAATCACTGCCGTCTTCAACCCTTTGCCCGCAGCCGTGCGCGCCGCCGCATACCCACCACTGCCACCGCCGATGACGATGACGTCAAAATTGTGCTCGTTCATGTGTTTAAGAATGATGCCCGCGAACATAATTCAAAAGGTGAAAATGACAATCGCCTCACGATCTACTGCAGCGAGAAGTGTTCTCCCTCTCCCGAACTCGCGAAAGCTTTCGGAACTCGACGGGGAGATATCTGGGTCAGGGGTGAGGGGTGGGCGCGCCAAGCGTTTCCGCGGCTGCTACCAATAAAAGTCCGAACTTCCCCCTATCCAAACCCCTGACCGCATGGCAGCATCCCGCCATGATTCTTACGGCCGCCGAGCTGCAGAGTTTGGTTCAACTCGAACATCGTTCTCCTCATCAGCTTTTGGGCATGCATCCGTTGGGCGATGGCTCCGGCGTCGTTGTCCGCGCCTTGATCCCTGATGCCGAGAAAGTGGAGATCCATCCCACGCACGAGAAGACCAAGCCGAAGATCACCCTCAAGCGCATCCATGAGATCGGCCTCTTCGAGGGTGTCTCGCACCAGAGCGAGCAAGTCTACGCTTACGACCTCGTCATCACGTTGAAAGGCGGCCACAAGATTTCCACGCGCGATCCCTATTCCTTCCTGCCCACTTTGGGTGAGACGGATGTCTACCTCTTCGGCCAGGGCAACGAACGGAAGATTTACGAGAAGCTCGGTTCACACCTCCGCGTCATCGATGGCGTGAAAGGCACGAGCTTCGCCGTCTGGGCTCCGAACGCGAAGCGCGTCAGCGTGGTGGGTAATTTCAATAACTGGGACGGTCGCCGTCATCCCATGCGCATGCTCGGTGCTTCTGGTGTTTGGGAATTGTTCATCCCGGGCGTCTCGGAAGGGGATATCTACAAGTTCGAAGTCTTCACCGCTCACGGCCATGTCGCGCTGAAGACCGATCCGTTCGGTTGCCACTTCGAGCAAGCGCCCAAGAACGCTGCGGTAGTTTGGGACAACCGCAAGTTCGCATGGACTGATGAGAAGTGGATGAACGAGCGCAAGCAGAAGAACTGTCTGCGCGAACCCATGAGTGTCTACGAGATCCATCTCGGCTCATGGATGAAGAAGAACGAATTCGAGTCGTTCAACTATCGTGAAGTCGCCGCACCGCTGGTAGATTACCTCCGCAAGATGGGCTTCACCCATGTGGAATTACTACCCGTGGCTGAGCATGCCTATTACCCTTCATGGGGTTATCAGGTTACCGGCTTCTACGCGCCGACGAGCCGTTATGGCACACCAGAAGATTTTCAATTCCTCGTCAATGCCCTGCACGGCGCTGGCATCGGCGTGATTGTGGATTGGGTGCCTGCGCACTTCCCGCGTGATGAATGGGCGCTCGCCAAGTTCGATGGCACCGCGCTCTTCGAGCACGAGGATCCCAAGCAAGGTGCGCATCAGGACTGGGGCACGCTCATCTTTAATTTTGGCCGTCACGAAGTCCGCAATTTCCTCACGGCCAATGCACTTTTCTGGTGTGAGCGTTTCCACGTCGATGGCCTCCGTGTCGATGCCGTGGCCTCGATGCTCTATCTCGACTACTCACGTAAAGAAGGGGAGTGGATCCCGAACAAATACGGTGGCCGCGAGAACTTGGAAGCCATCGCCTTCCTGCGCGAGTTCAATCATCTCGTCCATACGGAATGCAATGGCGTGGTCACTATCGCCGAGGAATCGACCGCCTGGCCGCTGGTTACGCGTCCGCCTTACCTCGGCGGTCTCGGCTTCAGCCTCAAGTGGAACATGGGCTGGATGCACGACACGCTCGGTTATTTCAAGCGCGACTCCGTCTATCGCAAATATCACCAGAACGATCTCACGTTCGCGATGCTGTATCATCACAACGAGAATTTCATGCTCCCGCTCTCGCATGACGAAGTGGTGCATGGCAAAGGTTCGCTCTTCGGTCGCATGCCCGGTGATGACTGGCAACGCTTCGCGAACCTGCGCTGCCTGCTGACTTATCAATGGATGTTCCCAGGCAAAAAACTGCTCTTCATGGGCGGCGAGATCGGCCAGAGCCGCGAATGGAATGCCAATGCCCAGCTTGATTGGTGGTTGCTTGATGCCGGTCCGTATCACAAGGGCGCGCAACGTCTCGTGGAAGACCTCAACCGCCTGTATCGCGACCGTCATGCTCTTTGGCAGACGGATTACGATGGTGGTGGTTTCCAATGGATTGATTGCGCGGATAACGAGAACAGCGTGCTCTCCTTCCTCCGACGTGATGAAAATGGCGGTGGCGAGGTGGCGGTCATCATGAACCTCACGCCGGTTACTCGTGCCAATTATCGCATCGGCCTGCCGAAAGAGGGTTTCTGGCGCGAAGCCTTGAACACAGATGCCGGTATCTACGCTGGCAGCAACGTGGGCAACGGCGGTGGGGTGACGGCGGACAACTACCAGGTCCACAACCAGCCGTTCTCTGCCCCAGTCACCTTGCCGCCCTTGGGTGTCGTGGTGCTGGCCAAATGAACGCTCTGAGCTTTGGGTTTGGAGTTTCCCGCATTACCTGACATACCTTGTCGCGCGTGTTGACGGACAAGACATGGAAACCGGAACAGTTGCTGCGCCTCCTCTCGGGCTTTTTATTCTGCCTAGGGATAGGTGGCGTATTGTCCAGTCTGATCCAGGGGGAAGAAGCTGCAAAAACGGATGAAGGTCGTTTTGCAGGCATGGTCTTTTTCACCGTCATGCTCCACGGTGGCGGTCTTTTGTTAGTGGCTTCCTTTTTGCGCAGCCATGGACTGACATGGTCCCAGGGATTTGGCTTTCGTGATAGCCCGCCGTTCGTGGCCATTATCTCGGGAATTGTCGTAGCTGTGGTCTTTCTTCCCGCAGCCTGGATGCTGGGGCAGGTTTCCGCAGTGATGATGGAATTGCTGGGCACCAAGCCGGAGACGCAGCAAGCTGTGCAGATGTTGCAGAAGACAACCTTACCTATGCAGCAGTTCTTTTTCGGTGTCATGGCAGTTGTCATGGCACCTGTCGTCGAGGAGATTTTCTTCCGGGGTGTGTTTTATACGGCCATAAAACAGACTGGTTACCGGCGTACTGCCCTCTGGGGATCTTCGCTTTTATTTGCTTTGATCCACGCCAATGTCATGACCTTCCTGCCTCTGACAGTGCTGGCGCTGGTGCTGGTATGGTTGTATGAAAGGACGGGTAATTTGCTGAGCTGCATTGCTGCTCATGCGTTTTTCAATCTCGTGAATTTTGTTCTGCTGATAAATCAACCAGCTATCGAACAATGGCTTAAGGGAACGCAGAAGGCTTTATCTGGTGAGTGACATGAACGAATTTGAGTTGATCGCAAAATTGACGAAAACCCTCCCTACCAATGAATCGGTAACGGTCGGGGCAGGGGACGATTGCGCCGTGCTGGACCTTGGCCTGAAGGACCAGTCTGTCCTCTTCAAGACCGATGCTGTGGTGGAGGGCGTCCACTTCACCGCTGAAACGGAACCTGAGCGCATCGGTCACAAAGCTTTGGGCCGCTGCCTGAGCGACATCGCCGCCATGGGTGGCACGCCGACTCATGCACTTGTCACGTTAGGCTTGCCGAAGGATTACGACCCCGAACGCATCTCGCAGATTTATCGTGGCATGAGCGCGCTGGCCTTGCGGTATAATGTCGCCATCGTCGGCGGCGAGACTACGACGAATCCCGGATGTCTGCTCATCTCCGTGGCTCTCCTCGGTACCGTGAAGAAAGATAAAGCGGCCTTACGCAAGGGTGCTCAAGTGGGCGATGCCATTTTCGTCACGGGAAACTTGGGCGGTTCGCTTTCGGGCAAACATCTGGATTTCGAACCGCGCCTTGCCGAAGGCCGTTGGCTGATGGAAAACTTTTCCCTCTCCTCGATGATGGATGTGAGCGATGGCCTCGCCGGTGATCTTCGCCACATCATGAAGCAAAGCGGCGTGGGTGCATTGCTCTTCGCCGCGATGATTCCTGTGAGCCGAGAAGCAAAAGTGAAGGCTCGCGAAAAAACTATCGCCAAGCCCGCCATCCTTGCGGCACTGACTGATGGGGAAGATTTCGAACTGCTGTTCACGCTGCCTCCTAACGAAGCCGTGAAGCTCAAAGACGCATGGAAAGAGCAGTTCCCCAATCTGCCCCTGAGCTGCATTGGTAAAATCACCAAGCAACCCGGTCTGCATCTGAAGGATGAGCGGGGTGTCCGCGAATTACACGACCATGGCTACGTGCATCACGCGCAGTCCTGAAGAGACTTTCGCTCTCGGGCAGAAATGGTCGCAAACCCTGCACGCAGGAGATGTCATCGCGCTCGTTGGCGACTTGGGCGCGGGCAAGACACAGTTGGCGAAAGGCATTGCTTCCGGCTTGGGCTACGGTAAGCGCGTGCAATCGCCGACCTTTGCACTCATCAACGAATACTTGGTCGCAGACTTGATCATCTATCACCTCGACCTTTATCGCTTAGATACGAAGCATGATGTGCTCGTGGCTGGACTGGATGAATTTCTTATCCAACCTAACGGCATCACCTTGGTAGAATGGCCTGAGCGTTGGTTCAGTTCAGAGTTCTTTGCGCTGAATGCGGAGAAGGATGGTTTCGTAGTTAAACCGGAAGCCAATGTAAGGCGTTTAGTGTTCGAGACATTAGGTGAGACGGAACGGCGGGTAGTCTATGAAGATTTTGGCGTTTGAGTTTTCGAGCAATCATCGCAGCGTTGCCGCCGTGGAAGGCGAAGCAGCGACGGGGTTTCGCTTCTTGGCGGAAGCCGTCGAGGCGACCACTCGTCACACTCCCGCATTTCGTCTGGCGGATGACGTGCTGGTCAAGTCCGGTTGGCAAAAGGGTGATGTGAACTGCATGGCCGTTTGCCTCGGCCCCGGTTCCTATACGGGCATCCGCATGTCCCTCGCCATCGCGCAAGGCTGGCAGATCATGACCGGGGGAAAAGTCTGCGGCATTGATACCCCCAGCTGTCTCGCTGAGCAGATCTGGCGCGGTGGTGAACGCGGCACCATCGTGCTGGCGATCGATGCTATGCGCGGCGAGTTCTACGCCGCCGAATTTCAGTTGGGTGAAGCTGGGTGGAAGCAATTGAACGATCTTCGTATCACTACGAAGGAAGAGCTGGAAGCATATCAATCAGCGGGCAAGAAAGTCTTGGGCCCTGATTTGCAGAAAGCATTTCCCAGCGCGATTCCTCTCTACGCCAACGCCGCGATCGTGGCCGAACTCGCTGTGAATCGCGGCGAATTCAAACCCGCGAATGAATTGGAACCGATCTATCTACGTGAAGTCAGCTTCGTGAAAAGTCCGCCAACGCGTAAATGAGTTTATTTCCCGAACTCCAGATACCCGAATTTGCTCGGCTGATGAAAGCTCGGTAGGCGGGTGGGGGACCAGCTCAGTTGCAGTTCAGGATTATTCTTTCCGCGTGAGAAGCGATAGAAGTTCGCGCGCCACACTGTTCCTGGCTTGGGAGCAGTTAGATTAAAATCAGAGAACGGGATGGCCGCTTCTACAGTCCACGACTTATCTTCGTCCTTCGCATTTGCCACCGTGCCATCGACTTTCACAGCACTGCGCATGCCCTTGGCGGTATAGCCCCACTCGCCATCGATCTTCTTGGAGATACCATCAGGCCCGAGCGTGTTGTGGATGATCGCATCGAAGACTGCGCCCAGCGGATTCCATTGCAGTTCATAATATTTATCCAGCTTGTCCGGTGCGAGGAACAGTTCTGCGACTTCTTCGTTCCAGAACATGCTGTCGCGATTCGTGAACGTCCCCTGAATGTCCTTGTCCGTGCAGACCCAGCTCAGATAAAGAGCCGTATCGTCATACCACACGCGCACTTCAGTGCCTTCGGAATCTTTTCCCTCACCACGATTCGGTGTCAGTGGATTCAACACCAATGCCTTTTTCCAAACCGCCTCATCCAGCTTGCCATCCAGGGTCAATTTACCAGACAGCTTCGGCACTACCGCACGTGCAGGTGTCGTGGCTGTAGCTGGTGTAGGAGCTTGGGAGACAGCGGTGGATGCGCAACCGGCACTGAGTAGCGCACATGCGAGAAAGAGGGCAGAGCAATATCTCATGGCAGTTGTTGGGTTGCTGTGAAGAGTTGGTCGAGCGTGTGCTCTTGTCAATGCTGGCCTCCGCAGACATAGCCTGCTATTCTGCGCGTCATGAAGATCCGGCTCAATCGTTTAGCCTCAGGCTTTTTCTTTCTCCTGCTAGTCACGTCGTTACAAGCCGCCACTGGCCGGGCACCGAATGTGATCTTCATCCTCGCAGATGATCTTGGCTATGGCGACATCGGTGCCTATGGACAGACGAAGATCAAAACACCGAACCTCGACCGCATGTCCGCTGAAGGAATGCGTTTTACCCAGCATTATTCCGGCAACGCTGTCTGTGCTCCCTCGCGTTGCGTGCTGATGACGGGCATGCATCCCGGCCACGCTTTCATTCGTAACAATCGTCAGATGGAAGGGGCGAGCCTGCCCAAGATCGGCAAACCGTCATCGGAAGGGCAGCATCCCATCCCCGCAGAAACCGTGACGATGGCAGAGTTATTCCAGTCTGCCGGTTATGTGACGGGTGGGTTTGGGAAATGGGGACTCGGTGGGCCAGGCAGCAGCGGTGAGCCGCTGAAACAGGGATTCAATCGCTGGTTCGGTTACAACTGCCAGGGAGTAGCCCACAATTTTTATCCGACCTATCTTTGGGACAACGACAAGACCATCGACCTGAAGAATCCGCCTTTCGCTTCCAATGACAAACTCACTCCAGCTGAAGATCCGGCCAAGGCCGAGAGCTATAAACGCTTTCAAGGCACAGAATATTCCGCTGATTTGATCGCTGAGAAAGCGAGGGATTTTGTGCGGGAGAACCAGTCGCGGCCATTCTTTCTCTATTGGCCAACGACTGTTCCGCACGTGGCTTTGCAAGTGCCGGATGATTCGCTTAAGGAGTATCTGGGCAAGTGGGAGGATGCGCCCTACGTCGGTGGGAAAGGCTACACTCCTCACTTCAAACCCAAGGCAGCTTACGCCGCGATGATCACGCGCATGGATCGTGAGATCGGTGCGATGATAAAACTGATTACTGAGCTTGGGCTGGATGAGAACACCATCTTTGTCTTCACCAGTGATAACGGCCCTTTAACCGGCACTCATCAGGGATTGGCGGGGACAGATGGCGCGTTCTTCAATTCCTCCGGTGGCTTGCGTGATGGCAAAGGCACTTTGTATGAAGGCGGGTATCGCGTGCCTGGTATCATCCGTTGGAAAGGTCAGATCAAGGCAGGCAGCACGAGTGAACGGGTGACGGGATTTGAAGACTGGATGCCTACGCTGATGGAACTTGTTGGAGTATCAGGCAAAACACCGAAGAATTTGGATGGAATCTCGTTCGCGCCTACTTTGATGGGAAAATCTCAACTGGAGCGGCCTTTTCTCTATCGCGAGTTTCCAGCGTACACCGGCCAGCAGAGCGTGCGCATCGGTGATTGGAAGGGCATCCGGCGTAATCTGGCACGCAAGGACAATCCCGATTACAAGATCGAGCTTTATGACCTAAAAACGGATCGTGCGGAAACCAAGGACGTGTCTGCTGCACATCCTGAAATCATCGCGCGCATGGAGAAGCTCATGCGGGAACAACATCGGAAATCAGCCGATTTTCCGTTCCCGGCTTTGGACAAGTTGAACTGAGAAAGGTTAAACCCGTGCGGGTTCGGATGAACCGCCGAAGAGGGCACGGATGAAGGCATTGAAACCTTTCATAAACCCGATCTCACGTACGCCAGCCAGTTCGTAAGCATTTGCTACCGCTTGTTCGTGAGAGCGATAGCGTGGGGGGAGTGTCACTACTTCATATTCGTCTTCACCAGAGGTTTTTACGATGTAGGAATTGATAAGTCCTTCGCCCACGGCGTATTCACCGACGGGTAGCACCAAAGTTTTTTCAGGCAGAATCATCCAGGGACGATAATGGAACACCATGCGTCCAGCGGCGTCCTTTACCAGCTTGCCGTAGGTGCGGATCGGGACTTTGCTGATCTCGGAGTAGAGGAAACCCCAAACTTCATTCGTCTGTGGTTTTGTGCGTGTGCGACGCAGGCTGAGCGCATCCCAGATATAGATGCTGCCCAGGGCCGTCACGCGGAAGGACCAGCCCGCGATGAAGTAAGCGATGAAAATGATGATAAGCGAGATGCCTGCACCAAGCATGGGGTCCATGAGCGAACCGCCGGTGATGAATGAGAGCAGGAACAGGCGGAAGGATTTCAACGCTGCGTCCACCGTGGTGAAGGGGCTGAGTAGGATGAGGATATTGATGGAATGCGCCGCGAGCCACACGATGACGAACGAAACCATGGCGATGGGCACAAGAATGAAATTCAGCAAGCCCGCCGGATTGATCACTGCCATGAACCACGGTGCAGCGATATTCGCATGGTCACTGGAGATGAGCGAGGGGAACACCGAGGCGACCATCGGCACGAATGCGCCTACAGCGACGAGACCGCTGATCTTGTTCTCCACCGCATCGGCGATATCCAACGGTTTCTTCAATACTGAGGGCAAGGCAGTGCCTGCCGTATCTTTCGCAAAGCAGAGGCCGACGAGCACAAACGCCGACATCCAGAACCACGGTTGTGCATACCATGAGAGACTGCCTCGGTTTTCCTTTGGCGTTTGGAAATAGGTGTAAGCACCCACGGCACTTACACCGAGCAGAGGGGAAATGGCCACGCCCGTGATGGTGGAGAGAGCCGTTGCTGCCGCCATGCCCGGCGTCTTGCTGCTGGAGTTCGTTTCCTTCTGTGCGAGAGGGGCCGGTTCCGCCTTGGTGGCTGCATAAGCGGACCAAGTGCCCGCGAGCAAAGCGGCGATCAGCGTGAAGATGATAAAACGTTTCATGGCGGGCAGTTTCAAATTACGACATCAAAACTAACGTCAGCATAATGCCTAACTCAGCCAGTTTTGGCAAACCGCTTCTAGTCTAATGCTGGAGCTGCTTTGTAATCAGCGCTTTACCGATACGATGACACGTCGGTAGGCAGTCAGAGCGGGAGAGCCATTATCTATGACTTCCAGAAGGATATGGATATCCCCTGAGGTGGCGTTTTCAGGAATGGACAGATTCGCTATAGCCAAATGGCTCTGGTCAATCTTGGCGGAGGTGTGTGTCGATGCTTCTGGATAAATCCACCATTTGTAAGTGAGCGTGTTCTGGTCAGGATCAGTGGCGGAGGCTTTCAACGCGACTGTTTCACCGGGCTTTGCTGAAAGCTTGAGAGGGGAAGTATCTTTCGCGCCATTGATTGTGATCTGGGGAGCGTGATTGGCTTCAGCAAAATCTTTCGCACACCAGTCCATGCGTGCAGCGAAATCATTTTGAAACGCCGGGCGCCAGCGCCAGACGGAGACGCGTGGTTCAGTGGTGCCATTTAGTGAGTCAGCAACGTCACGATAGATGGAGTTTGTTTCCACTTTGAAACGTCCGCCCCAGCCACCCCATTCCGGATGTGCTGCATCGCTCAATCCATTCGCGAGGAAATAAAACCATGAGGGCGTGTCGCCTTCCTTCATCGTCTTGTGTGGATTCGGTGCCGTGTAGGTCTTCATGGGATAGAGCGCACCGAGAGGTCCGTGGTTTTCTTTCACATGCTGGTTGATCCACTCAGGTGAAGTGAGTGATTCATCGCCGCCCAGATAGACGCCGCGATAAGTACCAGTGCGCTTGTCCTGGCCGGTCGGTGCTTGGGCGAGGATATACCAGAGGCCGGGAAATTCGGCGAAGATCCAGTCCACAATCTTATCCTGATCGTTGATGTCGTAGATGCGCAGTTTGCTGATGAATTTCTGGTATCCTTCCACGCCGCGATCTTTGCGCACCCTCCAGAGGGCTTGGGCAAAGTCCGTTTGTCCGCCCCAGATGCTGATGTTCAAGGGGCGCGTATCTTGTTTGTCGACCATCGCGATGAGCCAGCGGGAGCCTTCGTTGTCTTTGCCTTCACCGATGGCATCGCGGCCGCGGTTCGGATTGCCTGATTTCACAAGAGATAGCAAATGCTCGGCGGTCGGATATCTTTCAGCGTGCTTGATGAGGTTGGGTTGTACTTGCCCATAGGCATTGATGAGTTGGCGTATCAGTTCGGGCTTGGTGACTTTTTCCTTCAGTTCTCCGGGAGTGCCGGAGGCGCTGGCGATGAGTCCTTCGATCTCGAATTCGTTCGCATAGAGCAGCAGCCGAATCATGGATTGCTGGTCATCGGGATCGCCGCCGATATCCGTCAGTACGAGCAGGCGAGGTTTCGCATCAGCGGCTTGGGCCATCCAACTGAAAAGGCACAGCAGGGTGATGAGAAGAAAGCGTTTCATAAAATGTCAGGTGGTTTGCCAGAGCTTCTGCAAATAGACGACTGACTTCGGCAACACTTCATCGCCCGAACCTGAGAGTGTACGGCATTCCACTTCTATGAGGCCGCGATAGCCGAGTTGTTTCAATGCCTTGAAGCCGGGTGAAAAATTCAATGTGCCGGGACCGGGCTCCACACGAGTGTTCTCCGCCACATGCACATGCTTCGTCCAGACACCCGCTTTTGTTAAGGCGGCATCGGCGTGAAGCTCTTCCAATTGCATGTGGTAGAAATCCGCAGTAAGAGCGATGGCGGGATGATTTAATTGCGCGCAAAGCTGGGCGGCGTGTTCGATGGAATGCAGGTAATCGCTCTCGTAGCGGTTCACGGGCTCGATGAGAAAAGTCACGCCACGCGCTTTAGCCGCATCACCCAACGCCGGAAGCTGTTCGAGAAACAAATCATCCTGCTGGGTGCGATCTTTCAGACGCTCAGGATTATCCTGGATCAGGACCGGCGGGATGTTGAAGAGGTGCGCTTTGAATTCCGCGCAGATGTCGAGCAGACGCAGGATGCTATCATGGCATTTTTGTCGCACTGCTGCATTAGGGTTGAGCAAAGAACCTTCAAAGCCGAGTGAGAGACTGACAAAGGGCAGTGGGCTGTCTTTCTGGAAAGCACGCGCTTCATCTAGCCAAGACTTGAGGAAGCGTCCGGGCAGGGCGATACCCGCAAAGCCAAAGCGCTGCGCGTTGATGACTTTCTCGGCGACACTCTCGCCGGGTAATACTTCCAGACGGCAAGTGATGGGTGGTGTGAACGACATGGGATGGTTGTAATGCAAAGCTAAGAAAATGAAAGCTGAGGAATTGAACGACGAAGCGTAAGGCTCGTGCTGCCGGATTCCAGCCGGCAGTAAGGTGGCGAACGTCGAAACCCTGCGGCTATAGGAAGCGCAGGTTTATGATCCGCTGGTCCCAATCCAGAGAATGCTCTTGATCTGCCGGCTGGAATCCGGCAGCACATTGGCCTGTCCCACTACGCCTTGCCATTCTGGCTGGGCTTGGCTAGAACTCACGCCGTCAGTTTCTTCGACGCATGCAAGATATCTCCGGCAAAGTGTTCGCTTTGTCGTCGCAAATTGAAGTTCGTGATTTGCCCGACGGCACCCGCCTGCTCAAACAGCTCGCCCGCATCGAATACCTCGCGCTGAATGCGGCGCAGCAAAACATCCTGAAACTCTTCGATGGCCGCCGGACGGTGGAAGCCATTTTACATGGGGTATTGCAGCAACAAGGTCACCCGGACATCCGCGGTTTCTATGATCTGGTGCTGACAGCGATTAATCGCGGCTTCCTGATCGAAATCGGAACTGAAGATGCCACGACCTTTTTCACGCGTAAGATCGGACGCTCGCAACGGGTCTGGAACGGTCTGGCGGCAGCCGTCTTGATCACGGTGTTGGGCGGTTGGGCGCTCGCAGTGGGTAAATGGCGCCCGGTCACGGAACTGAATGGTTGGTTTCAGGTGCTGCTTTTCGTATCGCTGGGGCTTTCGCTCAGCAGTGCTTGGGCGGCAGCGGCTTTGGATGCCTTTGGCCGTTCCGTCTATCAGCCGCGTTTCCGGCTGGACCGGCTCATCCCTTTCTTCTCCATCGATACCCGTGATGCTTTCATGGGCGGGCGCGTGTGTGAGGTGAGTGTGGCGGCGCAAGCCTTGGCCGCACCTTTCTTGCTGGCAGCTTTCGCATGGCTCACGGGTTCAGATGCTGCGCTGCTCGGCAGTGCTTTAACGGCGGTGATACTTGGCTCGCCTTTCGGACCCACACCCGCTCACACGTTGCTGCATGCGCTGTTGCGGAAGGAGTATGAACTGCCGCGTTGTGCCGATCAGTTTCTGAATACGAAGCTGCTCGCGGTCATCTTTGACTGGAAGACAAAGCTGCAGGAGGAACGTTACTTTCTCGGCTATTGCACGTATGCGATTCTCTGGCTCGGTGTCACTTTCCGTTTTGCAAACAAGCTCATGGCCGAGCATGGCCGTTTTGTTTCTCAACAACTGAGCCAGCGTCGTCCGGGTGAGGAAACATCGCTTTCTTTGGTAGTGTTCTGGCTGCTCGCTATCGTCCTGATCGCCATCGTTGCTTATTTGGTGTGGCTGGTTTTGCGCGGTATCTATCGGGCAGTTGCTCCCAAGTTGTTTGATGCGGAATCAAAGATCCGGCAGTCATCGGCCACCGCTTTACGGCCATCGGACAAGGACTTGGTCACCTTTCTCGGAGAGTCGCTGCTCTGTGCGGAATTGAATCCCGAAGCCCGTGGTGAGTTGGCGAAGGCGATGCAATACGCCTTGGTGGAAGAGGGGGCGACGATCATCCGCGAGCGTGATGTCGGTGAATCCATGTTCATCGTCTATCGCGGGACGGTGGAGGTGCTGAAGGAAGAGGAGTCTGGACGTGAACGACCGGTGGCGAAACTCGCGAGAGGCGATGCCTTCGGTGAGATCGCCTTGCTGGATAAAGTGCCGCGCACCAGTTCGGTCAAGGCGCTGGAGAAGACCGCGTTGCTGGTGCTGGCCCGGCCAGATTTCGAACGGATTCTGGTCAATACACTCGGCTCAGCACAGATCAAGACGCTCATCCAAGTGTCTGCATTTCTGCGGCGCAATGCGCTCTTTGCCCGTTGGCATCCTCCGGCCCTTTTCCAGATTTCCAAGGAATTCGTTTTGCAAGAGTGCGCTGCGGGACAGGTGATTCTTAAGGCCGGTCAGATCAATGACGTGTTCTACATGGTCTATGATGGGGAATTCACTGTGGTCTTGCGTGGTGAAAAGCTGGCGATTCTGAAAGCGGGCGATTTTTGTGGTGAGATCAGCCTGTTGAAGAACATTCCCGCAACGGCGGATGTCATCGCCTCGGAAAAAGCCCGTTGCCTGCGCTTGGAGAAGGACAGCTTCCTGCGCCTAGTCAGCAAGGATTTCCTTACGGGACTGGCAATCGAATCCACGGTGACCGCGCGGCGCGATGAGCAGGGGAGGGAGGCATGAGCTTCTTCCGCATATTACCGATCATCGCGATCGGAGCGGCAGTGTGGCTGGGAAAAGATGCCTTCAAGGAAAACTTGGATGTCGTGGGCAAGGTGCAGAATGCCACGACGTCTGGCCTGGAAGTGGACGCTATTTGCGATCTGGTGGTTACGGAGTTTCTGGAGGAAGGGCGGTTGCCTGCGGATGATTTCAGTAAATTCCTAGCATCCAATTCGCAAACAGGAAAGGGGCAGGGGACGCGGGATCGCTCGAAGGATCCGTGGGGCAATGCCTATAAGCTGAAGGTGCAAATGTATGCGTTTGAGGTATCCAGTGCCGGACCTGATGCACAATGGGGAACAGAGGATGACATCCGAGCGGCGCGTTCGGTGAAGGAGATGCCAGGTGGATTAGGCGTCACGCCAGAAGCATATAACAAAGCGAAAGCAGTCGCTACCACGACACCGCCTGCTCCTGTTGTTGTGCCACGTAATATCAATCCTGCGAAACAAACGGCGGAGGAGACGGAATTGAAGGTATTGGATTTTCAGAGGCAGCAGGCGGAGAAAGGTTCGGGCTACGCGCAGTATCAGTTAGGGTTACGCTATCTGGAAGGGCGTGGCGTGGAACTGGATGCTACCAAGGGCCGCGAATGGCTGGAGAAGGCGGCGCAGAATGGGAATGCGGATGCTATTAAAAAGCTATCGGCTTTGGATACAGCAGGTAAAAAGTAGAGCGGTTGGTGCTCTACTTTTTATCCAATAAACGGCGGTGGATCTCGTAATCGTCCAAGAATTTTATCTGATGGCGTGTTTCAATGGCAGCAGGCTCTGCAGCACGCACCTTCAACAAGGCTGAGGTGGCATCCATTCCTTTAGCGACGAGATACGCGCCTAACATCGTGCCCGTGCGTCCCAAGCCAGCATAGCAATGCACCGCGACAGCCTGACCAGACTGACGGTGAGAATCGACAAAGCGGACAAACTGATCTGCCTGTGAAAAATCAGGAGCGTGACCATCGGGAATCGGAAGGCAAAGGTAGTTGAGGCCAGCGGCTGCATACACGACCGTATCAGAGGGAATATTCAAGAGTGATACGACACCGCGTATGCCTGCATCATTCAGCACGGGCAATTCATCGGCGTAAGCTCGTAATGCACCGCCGGAATTTAGACGGCGCTCTGGGTGGAGAAAAGGCATGGGCATGCCGGCCAGAGCGTTTGGAATGAGCCACCAGAGCAGGTTTCTATCAGGGGCTTCGTTCATGGAGAAATCGTTAGCTTCTGACGGGTTTAAACGCAAGCGGTCACCGTTGATTGGCATTACACATTCCCGCCCAGTTTCCAATGGGCTTTAGATATTGGCAGAGCTATTCTGGCGCTGACATATGCCAGAGCTTACGCCCAAGAATTTCTTTGAACGGCAGGAAGAGGCACGGGCCAGCAGCGTGCGTCTCATACCGCTGTTCTTTCTGGCGATCCTTGGTGTCATTGCTGCTGTCTATGCCGTTTATACAGGGTTGGCATTTCTGCTCGGTGGCTTCCTTCACTTTTGGAAGGGCGTGTTTCGTGATGATGCCGTTTTCCATTTCCAATTCTGGAGTGCGGACCGGGCTATCGTCATCGCGCTAGTTGTGTTGGTGCTGTTTCTTTTCAATAGCATCCGCAAGACGCGGCAGTTGCGTGAAGGTGGGCGGGCTGTGGCGAGCTTGTTGAGGGCCAAGCGGGTGAACCCAGGGACGGAAGAGCCGGGTCAGCGGCGATTGCTGAATGTGGTGGAGGAGATGTCGGTGGCTTCGGGCATTCCCGTGCCGGATGTTTACATCTTGGAACGCGAGCCATCCATCAATGCTTTCGTGGCTGGGCATTCGGTGGATGATATGATTGTGGGGGTGACGTGTGGGGCGGTGAAATATCTCTCACGGGATGAGTTGCAGGGCATCATCGCTCATGAATACAGCCACATCTTCAATGGCGACATGGCGCTGAAGATGCGCCTGATGGGCTGGGTGCACGGTCTCTTTGCGGTGACGGCCATCGCGGACTGGGTGATGGACCGGCGCAATGCCAGCTTTGACCGTGAGTTCGCCAATACCGGTGAGGTGAAGCTCTACGGCGGGCAGATGTTTTTGGACATAGGCATCTCCATCGTGGGGTTCATCCTCAGCTTCATCGGCTGGCATGGGGCCGTGTTTGGGCGGATGATCAAAGCGGCGGTATCCCGCCAGCGCGAGCATCTGGCGGATGCGGCGGCAGTGCAATACACGCGCTATCCGGAAGGACTGGCGGGCGCCTTCGAGAAAGTGCAGCAGTGGCCGGATGGTGCCAAGGTGGTCTGCCCGCATGCGGAAGAGGCGAGTCACATGTTCTTTGCCGATGCGTTGCAGGGCGATCAGTTCTTCCTCTTTCTTTCCACGCACCCGCCAATCAGTGAGCGGATCAACCGGGTGCGTAATATGATGGGGCGGGTACCATCTCATGCGGAGATTGCCAAAAAAGAGACCGAGGCGATGCGGCTGGAGGAAAGCAAAGAGAAGGCGCTCAAGCCCAAAGCCAGCATCACGGTGCAACGTCCGCCCATCTTGCAACAGTTGAGTCAAGATCTGCCGTTGCCGCCGGTCGTCACGTCCGCCACAGAAGCGTTGGCGCAGGTCGGCATGCCGATGGCGGAGCATCTGGTGTTCGCCACGAAGCTGCTCGAATCACTGCCGGAGGAGTTGAAATCCGCAGCGCATGATACGGAGCGGGCCAAGGCGCTGATGTTCGCCCTCTTGCTGTCTTCGGACCCGAGCGTGCGTACGCTGCAACTTGAGAGTGTGAAACAGGCAGAGAATGAAGCGGCGGTCACGCAGACCGCGCGTCTGCATGAACTGGTCGCCAAGCTGCCCGCCCACGCCCGCATCCCGCTGGTGGAGCTGGCCTTGCCCGCTTTGCGCGGCCTGAATGCCGAGGCGTATCGCACATTTGACCAGTTGATCCGCAAACTGGTCATGGCGGATCAGGAATTGGACGTGTTCGAGTTCGCGTTGCAGCACATCTTGCGACGTCACATGGGTGCACATTTTTTGGGCAAGCCCTCGGCAGATATCCGCTACCACACGGTGAAGGCGTTGGCCGGGGATGTGTCCGTGCTGCTTTCGGCCTTGGCCAGTGTGGGGCCGCCTGCCTGGCGGCAAGAGGCGTTCGATAAAGGCGTGAAGAGCATCAACTCCACGCAGTTCGCTTTGCGCCTGCTGCCTGCTGATCAGTGCTCCCTGAACACGCTCGAAGCGGCGCTGAACAACATCCGTGAGGCGGGGCCTTCAGTGAAACGCGTCATCCTCCAAGCCAGTGTGGCAGTCGTGGCTGCCGATGATCAGATACATCCGGCCGAAGGTGAATTGCTGCGTGCGGTGGCGGATGCACTGGATTGCCCGATGCCGCCACTGGTAAATGGAGCGCAAACCAGTTAATCATAGTTTAATCTTATGCGTTTTTTATGGCTGCTTTGCTCATGGCTGGGTGTCCTTGTCGCACTAAAAGCGGTTGAGCCGTGCCGTATCGAAGTAGTGGAGAAGGGCTCAGGATGGCCGGTGCCGTTGATTGAATTGCGGACAGTGAACCAAATCCGTTTTGTTTCTGATAATGCGGGAGTGGTCGCGTTTGACCTGCCGGAACTGATGGGTAAGGAGACTTGGCTCACGGTGAGTGGGCATGGGTATGAGGCGAAGAAGGATGGGTTTGGTTTTCGCGGCGTGCGCATCATTCCGCAGCCGGGCAAGACGGTGAAGGTGGAGGTGGAGCGGGTGAATATCGCGAAACGTTTGGGGCGTTTGACGGGGGCAGGACTGTTTGCGGAGAGCCAGAAGACGGGGAAGGATTTGGATTGGGAAGAGTCAGGCATCGTGGGCAGCGATAGTGTGCAGAACGCGGTGTATCAGGGCAAAATGTTCTGGGCGTGGGGCGATACGATGATGGCGAATTATCCGCTGGGAATCTATGACATGAGCAGCGCGACGACCGAGATTCAGCCGCTGAAATCATTCGAGCCGCCGCTGAAATTGAAGCTGAATTATTTTCGCGATGAGAAGGGCCGGGCGCGTGGTGTGGCGAAGATGCCGGGTAGTGGGCCGACGTGGGTGAGTTCTTACGTGACGTTGAAAGACAAGAACGGGAAGGAGCGGTTGGTGGGTAATTATGTGAAGATCAAAGGGCATCTGGAGGCTTACGAAGCGGGCTTGTGCGTGTGGAATGATAAGAAGCAGAGCTTTGATCAGCTCAAGGTATTGTGGACCAAATCGGACAAGCAGCCGACGCAGCCCTCCATGCCGAATGGGCATCCAGCGTTCGTGAAAGATGCGCAGGGGAAGGAGTGGGTTTATTTTGGTGATCCGTTACCCAAGGTGCGTTGCTTGGCGACGTTTGAAGCATGGCAAGATCCGGCGCAGTGGGAGGTCTTGAAACCGCAAGAGAGTTTTGTTTCGGCAACGGATGGCAAGGTGGTGAAGCCGCATACGGGTTCAATCGCATGGAATTCATTTCGCAAGCGGTGGGTGACGGTGTTCATGGAGGCTTTCGGAAAGCCTTCGGCATTTGGTGAACTATGGTATGCAGAAGCGGATGCGCCGACGGGGCCGTGGGGCAAAGCGGTGAAGGTGCTGACGCACGATCATTACACGTTCTACAATCCTCGCCTGCACCCGGAGTTCACGCCAGCGGGTTCACCGATTCTGATCTTTGAAGGTACCTACACGAAAGAGTTCAGTGACGGGAAGGAATTCACGCCCCGGTATGATTATAACCAGATGATTTACCGGCTGGATTTGAATGATCCGAAGTTGAAGGCGGCGCAGGAAAAATGAGAGGAACGTAAGTCTCCTGACATGGGGTTGTCAGTGGCGGGTTGTAGCTTGGCTGCGTAACGTAAATACTAACGAACACTATCAATCCTATGAAAACAAACGCAGTGAACTGGTTTGAGATCTATTCTTCCGACTTCAATCGTGCGGTGCGCTTCTACGAAACGATTTTGCAGACGACGCTGCAGAGTTGTGGTGAGACGATGAAGATGGCGATGTTTCCGTTCGATATGGGGAAGGGCATCGGTGGGGCGGTCACGCAGATGGATGGTTGCTCGCCGGGTGCGGGTGGCACGCTCGTTTATCTCAATGTAGAGGGAGACTTGGACGGGGTGTTGGGTCGCGTGGCTGGTGCTGGTGGTTCAGTGATCAAGCCACGGATGGGGATCGGAGAGCACGGGTTCATCGGGATAATCAAGGATTCGGAAGGGAATGTGGTGGGGTTGCACTCGATGAAGTGAGGGATACGAAGGCTTGGGCTTCGTCGAACGCCCTTGGACTGCCGGCAAGATGCCGGCAGCACGGGACGTCGGGATTCGTCGGTCTGCCTTAGCACTCCGAAGATTGAGCCGCCTTGCTTTTATGCAGGGCGGCTTTGTTTTTTGGGCTTTGGGGTATCGGTTGGAGGTGGTTGCATCAGGACTTTGGTGCCTTTTTCCCACGTGAGGCCCCAGTCGCGCATGGCGGCGAGGATGGGGCGGAGGGATTCGCCTTTGGTGGTCAATTGATAGGCGCGGTGTTTCGATCCATCGGGTGGGGTGATCTGGGTGATGATGCCGTGGTTTTGCAGACGTTCGAGGCGATCGCTGAGGATGTTCGTGGGAATGCCTTCAGGGGAGGCGGTGAAATCTTTGAAGCGGGAGCGGCCTAGCACGAGATCACGGATGACGAGGAGGGTCCAGCGGTCGCCTAGGATATCCAAGGTGCAAGCCACGGGGCAGGGGGAACGGCGTTCGGCTTCTTTAAGGGTTTTCTTGGTGCTGGCCATAGATTGTTACGTGAAATAGTATGGATTAATTTTACTTGCATTCAACAAGTAACTTACTTGTATAATGCAAGTAATATGAATTTGGTCATTGAAGCTGGACCCAAGCTGGAGGCTCCCGGAGCGGGATTGCCTTATCCTGAACTGCTCGCGGCGCGCCTGTTGTTTCATGGTAAGAGAGCGTTGGCATCGCGGGAATCGGCGCAGGCGCTTTTCGACGAGCAGCGGCAGGCGGTGGTGCGGTTAGCGCGAGGTTGTAGTGCAGAGCTGGGGAGTCAGCGTGTTTTGATCAATCGGCTGCGGGGGATGGAGGATAGCAGTCGGCATTGGTCCGTATACATGACGCTGGATCATCTGCGGATCGTGAACTTTGGTTGCATGGAGGCGATACGGTCGCTCTCGCGCGGACAGGTGCCGACACGCACGGCGAGCACGGCGGCGGTGAAGCCTTCGCCCGAAGTGGATGCGGGGATCATCGAGAAGTTTGAGCAGGGGTGTGATCTGTTCTCGAAGACGGTGGCGGGGATAGAGGATCTGAAGACATCGGCGCGTTACGCGCATCCGTGGTTTGGGGCGCTGGATGCGGCGGGGTGGCATTTCATGGCGGGCTTTCACATTAGTCTGCATCGGCGGCAGATCGAGGCGATCATTGCGGGGCTTTCCTGATTATTCGCATGAATCATTCAGAATTATCAACGCATGCGGACCAAAACCGGCACCCCTCACCCCGGCCCTCTCCCCTCCGAGGGGAGAGGGTGATAGCTGTAATGTTCATTTCACCACTTAAATTCATGGAAAGCCTAATCAGCAGAGAAAAGTTATGAAGCAAGAGCGCGCGGTGTTTTTAGTGGCAGCGACGGTGGTGTTCATGGTGGCGCTGGATTCAACAGTAGTCATCGCGGCGTTTCCGGCGTTGCGAGCGCACTTTGCCACGGCTTCGGCGGCAGAGCTGTCTTGGGTGTTGAATGCTTACACCATCGTGTATGCGGCGTTGTTGATACCGATGGGGCAATGGGCGGATCGGGCTGGGCGGGCGAAGGTATTCCAAGCAGGTTTGGTGGCATTCACGATTGCATCGGCGGGAGCGGCGTTCGCGCCGGATATCAAACTGCTGATCGCGACGCGAGTTTTGCAAGCGATCGGCGCGGCGGCGGTCACGCCGGCGTCACTGGCGCTGTTGCTGGAAGGGCGATCGGTGGAGGAACGAAATAAGGTGGTGAGTGCGTGGTCGGCGGTAGGAGCGTTGGCGGTTGCGCTGGGGCCATCGATGGGCGCAGTGGTGCTGACGCTGGCGGAATGGCAGTGGATCTTTCTGATCAATGTGCCGGTGGGAATCTGGGCGGCGTGGCAGGCGCGGAAGTCGCTGCCGAAATCGAATCCAAAGATGGATACGGCAGCGCCGGATATCACGGGGAGTGTGTTGCTCATGGCGGCGGTGGGAGCGTTGGCGAGCGGGATCGTGCACTTCGGGGAGAAGAGCGGAACGGCGCAGACTATGATAGCATCACTCGGTTTCGGCAGTGTTTTGCTGACGGCGTTTATTGTGCGTGAGCGGAATGGCGGAAGAGTGACGCCGTGGCCGGAGGTGTTCGCGAATGCAGCGGTGCGATGGGCGAATGCGGGAACTTTCCTGTTGGGTGCGGCGATGAGCCTGATGTTTCTCTCGTTCTACCTGTTCATGACGAGCATCTGGGGTTACTCGCCGTTGCGTGCGGGATTGGCGGCGACAGCGGGACCGTTGGGCGTGATCGTGGTCATCGCGGTCACTTCACGATTGATGGCGGGGAAAGATTCGAAGGTGTTGTTGCAAGTTGGAGGGATCGTGTTTGCGGTGAGCAATCTTTGGTTCACCACGCGGCTGAGTGGCTCGGCGGATTACTTGCATATTTGGTTGCCGGGTCAACTGGTTGGCGCAATCGGTATCGGGCTGATGTTGCCGGGATTTGCGGCAGCGGCGGTTACGGGTTTACCACCGGCGAGATTGGGTGTGGGGAATGCGGTGAATGCGACGTTGCGTCAGTTGGGTGGTGCAGTGGGCGCAGCGATCGGGGTGGCGCTGGTGGGGACGGTGGGTTCTGGGCTGGCGGATTTTCGGCGGGTTTATCTGACGCTTTGTGTGGCAGGGGTGTTGATGGCGGGGATTGCGTTGCCGATACGGACGAGCAGATGAAGTAAGTAATCCATGCGAAGGATTAGTCTGGCGTCGCTACGCGACGCTGTTTGGTTAGTTCAGCTACGGCGGCTTGAAAGCCGCCGCTATGAATCTTGCCGTGCCTGACGGCACGAAGAAGGCTGCGGATTTCAGACGGGTTGAAAGGAGTAGGGGCAAGCGAATGGGTTTCGTCGTACGTCTGCTTACTGCCGGCTTGAATCCGGCAGCACGGGGCGTTTGGCTTCGTCGTTCCATACCGTTATAAAAACAGAAGCCGCGTTGTTTTGAGCAACGCGGCGTTCTACTTGCCGAATTTGTTCACAGAAACATGCCGCCGGAGGCTTCGAGGCGTTGGGCGTTGACCCAGCGGCCTTCTTCCGAGCAGAGGAAAGAGATGACGCCGCCGATGTCATCGGCTACGCCGACGCGGCCCAAGGCAGTTTGTGCGGAGAGAAACTCACGCAAGCCGGGATGGCTCAAGGCGTCTTTTGTGAAGTCGGTTTCGATGGCACCGGGAGCAATGGTGTTCGCGGTGATGCGGCGAGCACCGAGTTCTTTCGCCAGATAGCGGGTGAAGACTTCGATGGCACCTTTCATGGAGGCATATGCAGCGTAACCAGGAATGGCGAAGCGTGCGAGGCCAGTGGAGGTGTTCACGATGCGGCCACCATCGGCGAGCAAGGGCAGGAGCTTCTGCGTGAGGAAGAAGACGCCTTTGAAATGAACGTTGAACAGGTCATCAAAATCTTTCTCGGTAGCTTGGGCGAAGGGAGCAGCGCGATCAATGCCAGCGTTGTTGATGAGAAAATCGAAGTCGTTGCGCTGCCATTTGGTCTGGAGCGTTTCGGCGAGGGCTTTCACGAAGGAGTCGAAGCCGCTGGTCTTCGAGACATCGAGTTGGAGCAGGGCGGCTTTGCAGCCGAGTTGTTCGATCTCGGACAACACGGCTTCGCCTTCGGCTTTGCGTTCGCGATAGGTGAGGATGATGTCGGCGCCATCGCGGGCGAGTTTGAGGGCGGTGTTGCGGCCAAGGCCGCGGCTGCCGCCGGTGATGAGGGCGATTTTATGGGAGTGGTTCATGGTGATATTTTGATTTGGTTGAATGAGTGGTGTTTCGAATTCCGAGCAGTTGTTGCCTGAGTTGGGTGATGAGAAGCTTGAATGCCTGGTGTTACGTCTCACTCCTCACCCGGTTCCGCTTGGGGCGGAACCGACCTCTCCTCATTAAGAGGAGAGGTCACATTTCTCGAGTTTTCTAGTTTTGCTGCGAATGGCTTTTATCAGCTTAGTAAGCACTGGCAGTGGGGCGGACGATGATTTCGTTCACGTCCACGTCGTCGGGTTGTTCGATGGCGAAGGCCATGGCTTTGGCGATGGCCAGGGCGGGGATCGCGACTTGGCGGAAGTCTTCCATGGCTTTCGCAGTGCCGGGATCGGTGATGGTGTGAGCCAGCTCGGAGGTGGTCACGCCGGGGGAGATGACGGTCACGCGGATGTCTTTGTTTTCCTGACGAAGGCCGTCGGAGATGGCGATCACGGCATACTTCGTGGCGCTGTAGACGGCGCAGGTGGGCCACACCTGATGGCCGCCGATGGAGGAGAGGTTGATCACCTGACCAACTCCTTGCTTCTTCATGATAGGCAAGGCGGCGGCGATGCCGTGGAGCACACCGCGGATGTTCACATCGATCATCTGATTCCACTCGTCGATCTTCAGGGCTTCGAGCGGGGAGAGGGGCATCACCCCGGCGTTGTTGATGATGACGTCGATACGACCGAATTTTTGAAGCGCGAAGTCGGCGAAGGATTGCACATCAGCGAGGTTGGTGACATCTAGCGCGCGATATTCCGCCGTGCCGCCAGTGGTGCGGATCTCGGCAGCAATCTTTTCCAGACGTTCTGTGCGGCGTGCGCCGAGGACGACTTGATGGCCGAGGGAGGCGAGGTGGCGGGCGGTGGCTTCGCCGATTCCGCTGCTGGCGCCGGTGATGAGGATGACTTTTTTCATATGCTTTGTTTTTATTTTTTTGTTTCGGTGAAGTGTTCGATCACTTCGTTATCGTTGTGTTTATCTTTAATGCGTTCCGGTGTTTTGCTCCATACACAGACTTCTGGAAGGTTTGCCTAATTTTACGAATGGGCGTATGAGAGGGTTGTTTTAAGGTGAATTAATTGCCTATTATTGCGGAAACGCATGAGTGCTAAAGCTGCCAAACAAACGAATAAACCGCTGCAAAAGCCGACGAATCCTCGGCTGGTGCAATTGCTCACGGAGCTGGCGCGAGGCGAGGGGTTCAGTCCCACGCGCTTGCCGGGAGTGAAGTTCATGCGCTCGACGCAGTTCGTGTCGCGCACGCCGGTGGCGTATGAGCCGAGCATCGTGATCGTGGGGCAGGGGAGGAAGAGCGGATATCTGGGCGGGAAACAGTTCGTGTATGACGCGAACAATTATCTGGTGCTGTCGGTGCCGCTGCCGTTCGAGTGCGAGACGGAGGGGAATCCGGAGAATCCGTTGCTGGGTGTTTCAATCGGTGTCACTCCTGCGCTCGTGACGGAGTTGCTGATGCAGATGGAGCAATCGACGGCGTTTGATGAGGACAGCTTGCAGGCGATCCAATCGGCTTCGCTAGATGAGGCGTTGAGTAATGCGACGGTGCGGTTGCTGGAGTGTCTGCGCACGAATGATGAGGCGAAGATCCTTGGGCCGCAGATTGTGCGGGAGATCACGTATCGCGTGTTGCTTGGTGAACTGGGGCACAATCTGCGTGTGCTGGCGGCACCGCATAGTCACTTCGGGCAGATCAGTAGGATATTGAATCGCATCCACACGGACTACGCGCGTGAGTATGACATGGCGGCGCTGGCTCGAGATGCGGGGATGAGTGTGTCCACGTTTCACACGCATTTCAAAGCGGTGACGTCGTCCTCGCCGCTGCAATACCTGAAGAACGTGCGGCTGCACAAGGCGCGCATGTTAATGGTGCACGAGGGGATGAACGCGGGCACGGCGGCGTTGCAGGTGGGTTACGAAAGTGCGTCGCAGTTCAGCCGCGAGTTCAAACGGTTCTTCGGTGATGGACCGGCGGCTGTGGCGGCGCGGTGGAGGAAGTCGTTGATGCGGTTTGCGTAGAGGTTAGAGCCGTTGCGGATTCTATGATCGGTTTTGCGTTTGGGTGTTGAAGCGGCTTAAAAGCCGCGCTCCTAGGGAATGAAAAAGCCGCTCCAGTTCCCCGGAGCGGCTTTCGAATTTAGTTAGGGAACGCGGAGCACCGCGTCCCTACCAAGGGTGATTACTTCTTCTTGGCCTTCGCGGCGGCGCGGGCTTCCTCGATCGCGGCTTGCGCGGCGGCGAGGCGGGCGACGGGCACGCGGAACGGCGAGCAGCTCACGTAGCTCAGGCCGAGCTTGTGGCAGAACTTCACAGAATCCGGTTCGCCACCGTGTTCACCGCAGATGCCGAGCTTGATGCCAGGGCGGGTCTTGCGGCCCTTCTCGATGGCGATCTGCATGAGCTGGCCGACGCCAGTCTGGTCGATCGTCGCAAACGGATTCTTCTTCACGATCTCGAGATCAGCGTAGCCCGGGAGGAAGGAGCCGGAGTCATCGCGGCTCATGCCCAACGTGGTCTGCGTGAGGTCGTTCGTGCCGAAGCTGAAGAACTCGGCGGTCTCGGCGATCTGGTCGGCCGTGAGCGCGCCACGCGGCACTTCGATCATCGTGCCGACGCTGTAGGCGATCTTCGTCTTCTTTTCCTTCTGCACCGCAGCGGCGACTTCGTGAACGACGGCGACCTGGAGGTCGAGTTCCTTCTTGAAGCCCACGAGCGGGATCATGATCTCAGGCTTGGCCTTGTAACCCTTCTTGTTCGCGTCCGCAGCGGCTTCGAACACAGCACGCGCCTGCATGGCGGTGATCTCCGGATACTTGATACCGAGGCGGCAGCCGCGGAAACCGAGCATCGGGTTGAACTCGTGCAGTTCGTGCACGCGGCCCGTGATCTTCTCGACGCTGACGCCGAGCTTCTCTGCGAGCGCGGTCTGCGCGGCGTGATCGTGCGGCAGGAACTCATGCAGCGGCGGGTCGAGGAAACGGATCGTGGCCGGGAAGCCCTTCAATTCCTTGAAGATGCCGAAGAAGTCCTCGCGCTGGTAGGGGAGGAGCTTCGCGAGGGCCGTCTGGCGCGCGGCGAGCGAATCCGCGAGGATCATCTCGCGCATCGCGTCGATGCGGTTACCTTCGAAGAACATGTGTTCCGTGCGGGTGAGGCCGATGCCCGTGGCGCCGAACGCGAGCGCGTTCGCCGTCTGCTCCGGGTTATCCGCGTTCGTGCGCACCTGGAGGCGGGTCGCCTGCGAGCACCACTTCATTAGCTGCACGTAGTTCTTGAACTTCTCGGTCTTCTGAGAAGCTTTGTCGTTGTTGATCAAGCCGGCGATGATCTCTGACGGAGCCGTCTTGATCTGGCCGCCGTAAACTTGGCCGGACGTACCATCGATGGACATGAAGTCACCTTCGCCGAAGGTCTGACCGCCCACGCTCACCGTCTTCTTCTCGTAATCGATCTCGAGGGAAGCAGCACCGCAGACGCACACCTTGCCCATTTGACGGGCGACGAGTGCCGCGTGTGAGGACACACCACCGCGAGCGGTGAGGATGCCTTCCGCCGCGATCATGCCGCGCAAATCTTCCGGAGACGTCTCCACGCGCACGAGGAGGACCTTCTCGCCCTTGTCAGCGGCGGCAACTGCGCGCTCGGCGTTGAAATAAACTTTGCCCGTGGCGGCACCAGGGCCGGCCGGGAGACCGGTGGCGATGGCCTTGGCCTTCTTGACTTCGCCCAGGTCGAAGATCGGGGCGAGCAACTGGTCGAGCTGGTCGGCCGGGTTGCGCAGCACGGCGGTTTCCCACGTGATGAGCTTTTCCTTCACCATGTCCGCGGCGAACTTCAGCGCGGCGGCTGCCGTGCGCTTGCCGTTACGCGTCTGGAGCATGAACAGCTTGCCTTCCTGGATTGTGAACTCGATGTCTTGCACGTCCTTGAAGTGAGACTCGAGCGTCTTGCGGACGGCGAGCAACTCAGCGTAGGACTTCGGCATCACGTCCTTCAACTTCAGGACGGGTTCCGGCGTGCGGACACCGGCCACCACGTCTTCGCCCTGGGCGTTGACGAGGAATTCGCCGTAGAATTCGTTCGCGCCGTTCGCGGGATTGCGCGTGAAAGCCACACCGGAACCGGACGTCTCGCCCGTGTTACCGAACACCATCGCCTGCACGTTCACTGCGGTTCCCCATTCCGTCGGGATGTTGTACTTCGCACGATAAACCTTCGCGCGATCATTCATCCAGGAGCTGAACACGGCGCCAGCGGCACCGCGCAATTGATCCCAAGGATTGCTCGGGAAAGACTTGCCCGTGCGTTCCTTCACCAGCGCCTTGAAGCGCTTCACCAGCTCCTGCTGGTCAGCCGCCGTCAGGTCGGAGTCGATGATATCCTTGTGATACTTCTCGTGCTTGAACTCATGGATCACCGTTTCAAACGGTTCATGATCTTCGCCCTCGCGCTTCTGCACACCCAGCACCACGTCACCATACATCTGGATGAAGCGGCGGTAGCAATCCCACGCGAAACGCTCGTTCTTCGTGGCGTTCACCAAGGAGAGAACCGTCTCGTCGTTCAAGCCCAGGTTCAAGATCGTGTCCATCATGCCCGGCATGGAATCACGGGCACCGGAGCGCACGGCCACCAGCAGCGGGAAACCCTTCGCGTCGCCGAACTTGTAACCCATGATCTTCTCCATGTTCGCCACGCCCACTTCCATCTGGGCTTGGAGTTCCTTCGGATAAGAACGCTTGTTGCCGTAGAAGTAGGTGCAGACCTCGGTCGTGATCGTGAATCCCGGAGGAACGGGCAGACCGATACGGGTCATTTCGGCAAGGTTTGCGCCTTTGCCACCGAGAAGGGCCTTCATCGAGCCGTCACCGTCGGCTTTTTTGTTACCCCACGTGTAAACGTATTTCACTGACTTCGCTGCTTTGGCCATAAATGGTATAGGACGATTAACTTTTTACGGATTATTCCGTGAAAAAACGGAGCAGCGAGGGTACCAGAGGGGGAGGGGGTGTCAACGGGGGAATTGCCACAAAACCGTGACAGGGCGCATCTTGACACTGCCCCCATAATGAGTTGGTAACGGTTCCGATCCTGGGTGCAAAGGGGCAACCACGAACCAAAGGAACACGGATGAAGCCAGAACCCAAGCGGCCTTTGACCTTACGGGAGATCGAGCAGGAAG